>JBILLI010000525.1:0-5637 GCA_044376155.1 Polyangiales bacterium | reverse complement strand
GACCGACGTCTCGGTCTCGGGGCATCCGTCGCTGTCGGCCACGCCGTTGTAGGTCTCGCGCACGTCGATGCAGCGGTCGTCGCCGTCGCGCACGCCGTCGCCGTCGCGGTCTCCGTCGGGGCACCCGGGCCGGGTCGCGTCCCCGTGGGGCCCCGCGGGCTGCGTGGGGCACTGGTCGACGTCGTTGAGCACGCCGTCGCCGTCGTCGTCGGAGGCGGGACAGCCCAACCGCGTCGGGTCGGGGTGGGGTCCCTGCGCCACGGTGACGCAGCGGTCGTCGGGGTCGAGCACGGTGTCGAAGTCCGAGTCGGGCGTGGGGCACCCCGCGCGCATCGCGTCGGGGCGTGCGCCCGCGGGCTGCGTGGGGCAGAGGTCGTCGCCGTCGAACACGCCGTCTTCGTCGTCGTCTCTCCGCGCGGTGACGGGGACCTCCGCGGGGAGCCGAGCCTCGACGGGCGCCGTCGCGCGTCCGCCGGTGGGCATGCGAAACGCCATCGTGATGCCCGCGGAGAAGAAGCGCGCGTCATCGGGGAAGGGCGCCGCCACGCCCCCGTCTTCGTCGGGCTGAATCATCTGCCCGTACCGCACCGCAGGGCCGAAGACGAAGACCTCGGTCGGGTGGAACTCGAAGCCCATGCCCACGTCGACCACGAAGCGCGCCTCGTCGCCCGTGAAGCCCGCGCCGCCGTGGGCGTCGATCCAGAAGCGCCCCACCTGACCAACCCGGGGCTCGACCCGTATCCCACCGCCTGGGACGAACGCCCAGCCCGTGCCGCCGGTGTTCGCGGGGAACACCCAGTTCGCCACGCTGAGCTCCAGCGCGACGGGGCCGCCGAGCACGAAGGCGAGCCGCCCGCTGCCCTGCCACGCCACGCCGAAGCCCCGCTCGCTGCGCTGGAAGTCAGACAGCATCGACCCGACGCCGCCCTCAAAGCGCAGCGCGACGCGGTGCTCCACCTGCCCCCACGCCGCGTCGGGCGAGAGGGCCAACGTGGCAGCGAGCGCCGTGGCGGCGAGCATCGGGGCGGCGCGTGAGCGCATCGGTGTGGCGGATCTCCGTGGCGCGCATCCCGGCCGCGCGTCGACCATCTTCACATCCCCGCGTCGCGGGCGGCAACTCCCGCGCAAGCGTCGGCGTCGTTGCTTGCTTGACCCCGCGTCGCACACGATCCTACGCTGTGAAGGAGGGACGCCGGGACGTCGATGGCCGCGAGCGCCCGCCGCCCGGTGCGAGGAAGGCACGATGTCGCGCGCGATCTATCTCCGCATCGCCACCGCGTGCGCCCTCACTGCGGCGCTGAGCATGGGTTGCACCTTCGGCACGGCGATCATCGGTGGAGACGCGGCCCGGGTTGATCGCAGCACCGTCGGGTTCGACGCGGCCGACGCGCTCGACGCTTCCGTTGACGACCTCCCCGCGGCTGACGCCCCCGATGTGACCGACGCGCCGGGGGATCTCCCCGACGCGCCCGACGGCGCCGCGCCGGAGTGCCGCCGCAACACCGACTGCGTCGACCCCACCCGCGCGGTGTGTGATGTCGGCGCGGGACGGTGCGTGCAGTGCCTCCCTTCGCCCGACACCTGTCCCACCCGGAGGTTCTGCGACCCGGCCTCGCTCATTTGCCAGGACGGCTGCCGCCGCGACGCCGACTGCGTGCTCCAGACCCTCGCGGGGGATGGCGGCGTGGTGATGCGCCTGTGTGACCTCACCCGTCGGATCTGCGTGGCCTGCCGCCGGGACGGAGACTGCCCCGCGGGCACCCTCTGCGCGGGCGGCCTCTGTGCGCCGCCCTGCGGCGGCGGCCGCGCGTGTGCGGTGAACGAGGCGTGCTGCGGCGGCGCGTGCGTCGACCTCGCGGCGAACGATGGCCACTGCGGCTCCTGCGGGGCGATCTGCGCGCCGCCCAACGCGACCGGGCGGTGCGAGTCGGCGCGCTGCGGCGTGGGCGCCTGCGTGGGGCCCTTCGGCGACTGCGACGGCGATCCGTCGAACGGCTGCGAGACGCCCCTGCGCACGGCCTCGGACTGCGGCGCGTGTCGGGCGGCGTGCCCGGTGCGCCCAAACGCCGCGCCGCGCTGCGACAACGCCTCGGCGGTCTGCGCCCTCGACTGCGCAGCGGGCTGGGCCGACTGCAACGGCGCCGCGCCCGACGGCTGCGAGCGGGACCTCGGGAGCAGCGTCGAGCACTGCGGCGCCTGCGGCCGGGCCTGCGTCATCGCCCGCGGGGCCGCGCGCTGCGACGAGGGGCGCTGCGCCATCGCGTCATGTGACGCGAACTTCGCCGACTGCAACGGCCGCGCAGACGACGGCTGCGAGGTCGACCTGCGCAGCAGCGACGCCCACTGCGGCGCCTGCGGCGCGGGCTGCGCCGCGGGAAGCAACGGCCGGGCCGTGTGCCAGATGGGGCGCTGCGTCGCGGGCTGCGCCGCGAATTTCGCCGACTGCAACGGCCGCGCAGACGACGGCTGCGAGGTCGACACGTCGAGCGCCCTCAGTCACTGCGGCGCCTGCGGCGCTTCGTGCGTGATCGCCAACGGCCGCGCGCGCTGCGCCGCGGGTCGCTGCGCCGTCGCCGGCTGCAACCCGGGCTTCGCCGACTGCGACGGCAACGCCGCGAACGGCTGCGAGGTCGACACGTCGAGCGCGCTCCCGGACTGCGGCGCGTGCGGCGCGGCGTGCCCCGCAGGGCGGGTGTGCACCCGGGGTGTCTGCGAGCTCGCCTGCGCGACGTCGCAGCGGGTCTGCGCCGACCTCTGCGTCGACGTGCTCAGCGACGCGCGGCACTGCGGGCGCTGCGGGTTCGCCTGCGCCGCGGGGCGCCGCTGCCTCGGGGGGGCGTGCCAGGTCGAGTGCGCGAACGGACAGTCCGCCTGCGGCGAGGTCTGCGCCGACCTCACGGCCGACGTGCAGAACTGCGGGCAGTGCGGCGTGCGCTGCGCGGGCCGCCCCGGCGCGGCGCCGGTCTGCCGCGGCGGCCGCTGCGGCGTGGCCTGCAACGTCGGCCTCGCCGACTGCGACGGCCTCGCTGACAACGGCTGCGAGACCAACCTGCAGAGCAGCGCGACGAGCTGCGGGACCTGCGGCTTCCGCTGCTCCCCGGCGAACGGCGTGGGCGCCTGCTCCTCCGCGGGGTGCACGCTCGCGGCGTGCAACGCGGGCTTCGCCGACTGCGACCGCGACCCCTCCGACGGCTGCGAGACCTCTCTGCGGCGCGACCTGCGCAATTGTGGCGGATGTGGCGTTGTTTGTGATCCCGGCACGGTTTGTGCCGAGGGGCGCTGTGAGGTCCCTGCGGGCTCGCTGCGGGTCGACAGCACGATGGTGATCAACACCGTGGCGGCCTCGGTGAACGCGGGCGCGGGGGCGCTCTCCCTCACGCTCTCCCAGCCGACCGGGGCCTTCGTGGTGGGGCAGCGCGTGCTGCTCCACCAGACCCAGGGCGCGGCCGAGCAGGTCGGTCGCCACGAGCTTCGACGCATCACCGCGGTCTCAGGCGCGCTGGTCAGCGTCGACGCGCCGTTGCAGAACGCCTACGTGAGCGCCGGCACCGCGCGCGCGCAGGTGGTGGTCGTGCCGGAGTACACCGCGGTCACCGTCACCGCCCGCGGCTCGCTCAGCGCGCCGCCCTGGGACGGGCGCGTGGGCGGCATCCTCGCGCTGTGGTCGACGGGCGATGTCGACGTGCTCGGCACCGTGAGCATGGACGGGCGAGGCTTTCGCGGCACGCAGCACCCCTGCCAGGCGGGGCGGCTCTACCAGTGCGCCGTGGGCGTGCAGGGCGAGTCGAGCCTGGGCGCCGGGCGCGCGGCCATCACGGCGAACGGCAGCGGCGGCGGCGGCGGCTCGTCAGGCCAGGACTGCGCGGCGGGCGGCGGCGGCGCGTACGGCGTTCCCGGGGCCACGGGCAGCCGCGGGGACTGCAACGGCGGGAGCTTCGGCGAGTGCACCAGCGCCTGCCCCAACCTCGGTGGAACCGGCGGTGTCGCGCTGCCGCGGAGCCCCCTCAGCGCCGTCGCGAGCTTCGGCGGCGCGGGCGGTGAGGGCGGCGCGGACGAAGACGGCGCGTTCCCCGGGGCGGGGGGCAACGGCGGGGGGTGGATCTGGCTCCGCACGCTGGGGGCTCTCCGCGTCGGCGGTACCATCACCTCGAGCGGAGCCTCGGGGCGCAACGGCAACCAGGCCGACTGCGGCGGGTCGGGCTGTGGCATGGGCGGCGGCGGCGGCGGCGGCGGTGGGGCGATTCGCCTGGATGTGGACGGCGCCGCGCAGTTGGGCGAAGGAAGGGTCCTCGCGATCGGCGGCACCGGCGGGCTCTGCTCGTGCAGGATCATCGACCTGTCGCGGGCCGCGCCCGGCGGTGAAGGGGGCGTCGGGCGCGTGTCCGTGCGCGCATCAGGCGTCTCGGGATCGACGAGCCCCGCGGCGGAGCGGGAGTGACCGATGGGCGATCGCAGCTCGAATTTGAGGGCATCGGGATGACGGAGCGCAAGGAAGGCGGCGAGGGGGAGTCCTCTCGCACCCGGGAGTTCGAGCAGGGCGACAAGGTCCTGGGCCGCTGCGTCGTGGACCGTTGCGTGCGTCGTGACCGCCTCGCGTCGTTCTACTCGGCCCGTGCGCTGGAGCCCGACGAGGCGAGCGCGCAGTGCAGCATCTGGTCGGTGCACGCGGGCATCGTGCACCGCTCGGAGCGGGCCTCGACGCTCTTCTTCGACGAGATGCAGGCGGCGAGCGTCATCGCCCACCCCGCGATCCCCGAGGTCATCGCGTTCGATCCCGCCGCGCCGGGGCCCGTGGTGATCGCGCGGCTCGCGCCCGGCACGTCGCTGCGCGACCGCCTCGCGGAGGGCGAGCTGCTCAACACCCGCGAGGTCGCGCGCATCGTCACGGCCGTGGCCGACGCGCTGACCGCCCTGCACACCGCGTCGCCGTCCGTGTACCACCGCGCGGTCACGCCCGAGCGCGTGATCAGCGCCGAAGACGCCGTGCTGCTCGAGGAGTGCGGCTATGCGCACGCGCTGATCCTCGCGGGGATGCTCTCCGAGCGCGAGGTCGAGGCCTTCGCGCAGCCGGGGTACCGGGTGCCGTCGCAGGTCTCGCGGGCGGGCGGTGCGGCGGTCGACCGCTTTCTCCTCGCGGTGCTCGCCTTCGAGGCCCTCACGGGGCAGCTCCCCTTCGGCGCGGTGACCGTCGCGGAGCTCGACGAGGCCACGCGCGAGCGGGTGCCCTCGGCTCGTGCGGCGCGTCCGACATTGCCGGCGGAGGTCGACGAGGTCTTCGTGCGTGTGTGGCGGCAGGGTGCCGACCGCCCGTTCGGCTCCGTCGCCGAGTTCGCGATGGACCTCGCGCGCGTGCTCGCGCCGACCGAGGCCCCGGTGGCGATGACGGCAGCGGCCGACGACGGCGATCGGCTCTTTGGCAGGGCTTCGCAGCGACCCGAGGGGGACGACGTCGAGCGCGCGCTGGAGTCGCTGGGCGAGCCGCTCACCGAGGGCGGGGCCGCGCAGGATTCCTCCGCGGCGCGGCGCTTCGACGTTGAGAAGCTCCTGCCGATGGTGAGCGCCGCGCTGCAGGTCGGCGAGCGCACATCGTCGGTGCCGCCAGAGCGACGGAGCGGAAAGGCCCTCCCGCCGCTGGCC
>JBILLI010000524.1:0-5640 GCA_044376155.1 Polyangiales bacterium | reverse complement strand
TGGGCGACGCCGCGGTGGTGATCTCCCGCGCGACCTGCGACGGCCGCGGCTGCGACGGCGACCGCCGCCCGCTCGATCCCCCGTGGCGCTACGACACCTGGGCCCGGCAGCGCGCCGCCATCCGCGCGGTGACCTTCGACGTGTGGGAGCCCGGCGTCACCGACTTCGACAACGCCGACCTCTGGCGCCGCCTCGACGTGAAGGTCTACTTCCGCTACCGCGCCAACGCGCCCTTCGCGTGGCGCTACGTGCCCTTCGAGCGTCGCGTGGGCAACAACGCCCGCTTTCAGATCGACCTCCGCGGGCTCGACCCGATGTCGGACTCGCCGGTGCCGATCACCGCGTGCCCCGACGCCGACCTCACCGCCGAGCCCGACGGCGCCACGGTGCGCGCGACGATGGAGTACTACGTCACGGTGAACGGCGTGGCCCTGCGGCCCGCGGCCGGCGGCGCGTTCCGCGGCGAGTACATCAACTACCGCAGCGCGCTGCCCGCCTCCTGCGTTCGCTGAACACCCCCGTCACGCCTGCGTGAGGTGCGCGTCGAGGTAGCCCGCGAGGGCCGTCGCGTCGTGCGATCGCGCCACCGCGCCGACGTGCCCGTCGGGGCGCACGAGCACCGCGCGCCCGACGCCGTCGAGGGCCTTCGCCGCCGCGCCCTCGGCGTGCACCGCGCGCACCACGATGGTGCTGCGATACCGCGCCGTGAGGTGCTCCAGCCGGTGGACGTGCTCGGCGGACTCCTCGTCGCCGTCGGTGGCCAGGAGGGTCCAGCGCGAGAGGTCGAGGAGGTCATGGGCGCGCACCGACCGCCCGTGCTCGGTGAGCGCGACGTCGGGCAGGCGATCGCCGGGGCGCAGCGCGTGCACGGCCGTGAGCGCGCACGAGAGCGGGCTGCTGTGGTGGTGGGCGTCGAGCTCGGTGAGCCTGCGCTCCACGGGGGGAAAGCGGTCCACGCCCTTGAGCGCGAGGGGCAGCGCGAGGCCGATGAGGCGCACCACCCAGGCGGGCGACGGCTCCTCGGTCTTCCAGCGGGTGAGCCCGTCGATGACCGCCCGCGCGGCCGCGCGCTGCTCCTGGTCGTAGCTGTCGAGCAGCGCGCGCGGGGCCTCGCCCTTCACCACCGACGCGAGCTTCCACCCGAGGTTGTGCGCGCCGCGCATGCCCGCGTTCATCCCGTGGCCGCCCACCGGGGTCCAGACGTGCGCCGCGTCGCCCGCGAGCAGCGCGCGGCCGTGCACCAGGCGCGCCGCCACGCGGTCTTGAAAGCGCGCGCGGTTGAGCCACGGGGGATCGGTGAGCGTGAGGTCCATCGTGGGCTCCCCGGCGGCGTCGGCGATGATCGCGCGGAGCTCGTCGAGCGACGGATCCCCTTGCGGCGCAGGGCCATGCGTCTCGCGGAAGCACACGAAGCGGTAGCCCCCCTCGGGCAGCGGGCAGGCCAGCAGCGTGCGCCCCGGCGCGATGAAGAAGTACCCCGTGGCCCGGTCGTCGGCGTGGGACCACCGCGGCGCCGCGTTCACCTGCACGCACTCCACGCCCACCCGGGCCGCGCCCTCAAACTCGATGCCGCAGCGCGCGCGCACGAGGCTCCGCGCGCCCTCGCAGCCCACGACCCACCCCGCGCGCAGGGTGCGCGCCGCGCCGTCGGGCTCGCGCACGTCGACCTCGACGCCGTCGTCGTGGAGGCGCAGGTCCCGCGCCTCGGTGCGCCAGCGCACGGGCTCGCCGAGCTCGGCGAAGCGATCCGCGAGGATGCGCTCGGTGACGTGCTGCTCGATCATCAGGGGGAAGGGGTGGGCGCAGTCGAGGCGCCCGAGCTGCATGGTCCCGGCGAGGTGGCCGTTCACCCGAAACTCCGCGCGCTGCAGGCGGCACGCCGCGGCCTCGAAGCGGTCGATGACCCCGAGGTCGCGGAGCACCTCGCCCACCCGGGGCCACACGATGGCCGCGCGCGGGTCGCGCTTGGTGGAAGGGCCGCGCTCGACCACCGCGACGCGCACCCCGAGCTGTCGCAGGGTGAGCGCAAGGACCAGCCCCACGGGCCCCGCGCCCAGGATGAGCACGTCGGCGTCGAGCGGAGGCGAGTCGGGGTGGGGTTTCACACCGAGTAGGATGCACCGATCGACCGCGAGGGCGCGCGGCGGGCCACAGACTCAGCCGGGGGTCACCACGCCGCAGGGGAAGCGGGCGCTCAGCGAGGAGCTCGTCGTGCGGGCGCGCTCACACGCGGCGCCGCGCAGTTCGATCTCGGAGGGAGACCGGAGGCTCCACCCGTCGGCCGCGCCGAGGGTCAGCGGCGCGCCGTCGAGCCGCACGTCGCCCGTGGCGGCGTCGGACACGCGGCCGTTCAGCCGAAACACGCAGCTCCTCACGCCCACGGTGATCTCGCGAAAGGCCGCGGTGAGCGCCGTGGGGTCGGACGCGCGGTAGAAGCGGCCGGTGGTGGTCCCCGAGCCCGCGTTGGCGAGGTCGCGCAGGTGGGCCTCGGAGACGTCGCTGCCCACGCTGATGACGAAGGTGCGAATGCCGTCGCGGAACGCCTCGCGCACGGCCGCCACGGAGCCCGCGCGGGCGGCGTTGCGCTCGGTGGTGGTCATCGGGTCGGGCTGCGCGCAGGTGTCGGGCTCTCCGTCGGTGGCGAGCACGATGACCCGGGCGCCGGGCTCCTCGCTCGCGGGGATCGCGCGGAGCATCTGCGCCACGGCGGTCACGCTCTCGGCGGTGGGCGTGTCGTCGTCGGGCATCGCGGCGTTGAGCGCCGCAGCGATGGCGTCGACGCGGTTCCGCGCCGCCGGGATGGGCGGCCGTAGGATCGGGCAGGTCCCGCTGCGGTTGCCGTCGTGACCCGTGTACATCGCCAGGCCGAAGCGCAGGTCGCCCTCGAGCGCGCGGAGCACCCCGGTGCTGCGGTCGACGAGCGCGTTGCGCACGGCGTTCCACCGCGTGGTGCCGCCGAAGGCGTTGGTCATGCTCCCCGATTGATCAATGAGCAGCATGACCGACGCGCTCTGCCGGGTGAGCCGCACGTCGACCTCGGCGCAGGCGTCGATCCCCGCCGTCGCCGCGGCGTCTCCCGAGGGGGCGCAGCGGCCCCGCGACGAGCAGGTGAGCCCTGGCGCGCAGCCCCGGGCGCCCGGCGCGCAGTCGGCGGTGCATCGCCCCGTGAGGCAATAGAGCCCGGCGGCGCAGTCGTTGTCACCCGCGCAGACGACCCCGCACTGCGCGGAGAGCGATGACGCGCAGGGGTCCAGGCCCGCGCCCGCGGTGGGCTCCGTGGCGCACGCGACGAGCGCGAGGAGGGCCGCGAGGGAGGGCCGCGCGGGGTGGTGACTGGGGGCGCTCACCGCGGCCCCCGCGAGGCGTCGTGGAGGTAGTTCTCCAGGTTGGTGTAGCCGTCGCCGTTGACGTCGCCGTTGTTGTCGGCGCGGGCCGGGTCGGTGCGGTTGGCGCGCTCCCAGTCATCAGGCATGCCGTCGCCGTCGCGGTCGGCGACGGTGCCCGCGGCGAGGGTGCCCCAACCACCGACATCGCGCTGCGAGTCGATGATGCGCCCGCGCCCCGACCGCACCTCGCCCGCCACCCGCGCGTCGACGGTGTCGCGACCCCAGGGCCGCGCGCCCGCGCCCGTGAGCACCAGTTCGAGCGCGACCTCGGGGCGCTGCGTGGTCACGGCGGGCAGCGCGAAGGCGGTGCTCGCGCGGGTGTATTCGCCCGTGATGGCGCTCCAGCCGTCGTCGGTCCCATCGAAGCGCCCGTTGCGGTTCTGGTCACGGCGGTTGTCGGACTGATACAGCTGCACGCGGTTCGCGGCCTCGCCCTCGAACATGGCCGTGCTGGTGGAGGACGGGCCGAGGACGGCGTAGTTGCCCACGTAGTTGATCAGCACCGCCCGGCTGTCACCCGAGGTGTATCCCATGTTGCGGCAGTCGTAGATCACGTTGTTGCGCACGTCGGCGCGCACCGTCTGGCTCGCGGAGTAGCTGCCCACCGCGGGGTTGCGGTTGCCGTTGTGTGCGAAGAGGTTGTGGTGAACGCTGACGGTGGTGTCGCCCTCCCGCGGCTTGAAGAGGCTGCCCATGCTGTGGCCGGGGTGCGACGGGTCGATCTCGCCGTGAAAGAGCCCCGTGCGGTGGAGCCCCTCGGTGATGAAGCTGTGCTGCACCGTGAGGCGGTCCCACCGCTCGGAGAAGGTGCTGAGGTTCTCGTCGATGCCCCATGACGCCGACACGTGATCGACGATCACGTCGGTGCCGCCGACGGTGAGGCTGTCTTCGGTGAAGCCCGCGGGGCGGCTGGCGCTCAGGCTCCGCGCGTCACCCGCGCGAAAGCGCAGGTGCTGCACGATGATGTGCGCGCCGCGGAGCTCGACCTGAAAGCCCTGGGTGGTGACCCCGCCGCCCGGCGCGGTCTGCCCCGCGAGGGTGAGGCGGTCGACGGTGGCGCGCAGCGGCGAGCGCAGGTCAATGAAGCCCGCGACGTCGAAGACCACGGTGCGCGGTCCGCGCGCGGAGGTGAGCGCGTCACGCAGGCTGCCGGGGCCGGCGTCGTTGAGGTTGGTGACGTGGTACACGTCCCCGCCGCGACCGCCCCGGGCGTTGCGCCCCGCGCCCTCGGCGCCAGGGAAGGCCGGGCAATCGGCGCTGGAGCAGGCCACCGCGGCGCGAGGGCGACAGGCGCCCGCGACGCACGCATCGCCGCCCGCGCAGGCCCCGCACGCGCCGCCGCAGCCGTCGTCGCCGCACGCGCGCCCCGCGCACGACGGGACGCACGCGCTCGTCGTCGGCGCGCACACGCAGTGGTCCGACTGGTGCCCCGTGGCCGCGCAGCTCAATGCGGGCCGCGCGGTGTCGGCGGCGCAGGCGTTGGTGAGGTCTTCGTGCGACGCGAGGCAGCGCATCCCCGCCGCGGCGCACACGGCCGCGCAGCCCTGCGACGCCGAGAACACCACGCCGCACCCGCCGCCGGTGGGGCCGCACGAACGCACGTTCGCCATGCCGTCAAAGCGGGCGCAGTCGGGCGCCGAGGTCGGCGCGTCGGTGGGGCGCGCCGCGTCGCGCGCGGTCGGCGTCACGACGTCGTTGCCGACGACGACGTCGCTGCCGACGACGACGTCGACGCGATCCATCGCGCGAAGGTCGGTGGGCGTCGCCACATCGGTGGGCGTCGCCACATCGGTGGGCGTCGCGACCGCGCCCGCGTCGAGCTCGGGGTCGGTGGTCGAGGCGCCGCAGCCGACGGCGAGCAGCGCGGCGAGCCAGGAGGAGGCGGTGAGGCGCGGGCGCATCGCCGCACGGTGAACAGGCCCATGCGCGCCGTCAACTGGGGCAACCCTGACCACGGCGATGCCCCAACGAAGGAGCCGTCAGGGCGCGCGTGCTGCGGCTTACGACAGCACCCTCCGAGCCCGCGTGGACCATCGCTCCGCCCGGGGTTCGTCACCTTCCCCCCGAGGCGGATCGCCGCGCGACACATCTCTTGAACACGCTTGTGCTCAAGGTGAATTCGCGACGCGTGGCCCCCTTCCCCGGCCCTTCCCCCGCCTCGGTTCACCTCGGGACACATCTCCGAGAACGGCTTGAATACGAGACGAATTCGCGAGACGTGGGGCGCGGCCCCGGCGCGGGGCCCCCCCCGCGG
>JBILLI010000523.1:0-5643 GCA_044376155.1 Polyangiales bacterium | reverse complement strand
GCTGCGCATCGTGAAGCGCGAACCCTTTCACAAATGGCTCTACCTCGCCTCGGGTGGACTCAAGCTCAACACCCGCGTGCCCGAGGGCATCGCCCGTCGACTCCTCGACCTCGACCGCGCGGTGCGCCTGGGCAACGAACTCACCGGGCTCTTCGCCACCGTCGTCGTCGAGCGCGTGCGCTGATCACACCTCGCGCGCGAAGTCATGGTAAGGGCGTCGATCCGGTACATCCCCCGTGAGCCCTGAGATCACCCTCGACCTGGTCCGCCGCTTCCCCTCCAACGGCCCGACGGACCCGATCCGTTATTACCACCGGCCCCTCACCGGCTGGCTCTTTCGCGAGCGGGTGAACATGGGGCTGCGCATGCTCCAGGGCCGACGCTTCGCGCGCTCGCTGGAGGTGGGCTTCGGCAGCGGCGCGGTGCTCGCGGCGCTCCACGACGTGGTCGACGAGCTCCACGGCATCGACCTCGACGCCGATCCCGCGCTCGCCACCGGGGTGCTGAAGGAGCTCGGGGTCCACGCACAGCTCCGCGCGGGGAGCGTCTACGAGCTGCCCTACGCCGACGGAGAGTTCGACCTCGCGGTGAGCTTCTCGGTCTTCGAGCACCTGCACCGCTACGAGCGCGCGTTCGAGGAGGTGCGGCGGGTGCTGCGGCCGGGCGGAACATTCCTGCTCGGTATGCCCGCGGTGAACCTGATGATGGAGGCGGGCTTCGCGCTCATCGGGTTCCGCGGGATCAACCACCACCACGTCACCACGCCCCAGCGCGCCGCGGCCTGCTTCTCCGCCCACGGCTTCGTCGTGAAGGACCACGCGCGGCTCAAGCTCCCGCTGCCCTCGTCGCCCGAGCTCCCCGTGCAGCTCCCCGCGGCCATTCCGGGCCTGCCGGTGTACTACGTCTGGCGGCTCGAGCGCACGTGAGCGCCGCGCGGGTGCTCTTCATCAACGACACGGCGCGCAACGGCGGGCCGGGTCGGAGCCTGCACACCATCCTCGCGCACCTCCCGCCCGGCGCGGTGCACCGCATGGTGCTCCTCCCCCGCGAGGACGAAATCGCCCGGCTCTACCGCCGCACCCGCTGCGCCGACGAGCTCCTCATCGACCCCGACCTCCTCGAGAACCCCGTGCAGCCCTGGTCTCGCGCCGTGGAGCGCGACGACCTCACCGCGCCGTGGTCGGTGCGCGGCCCGCGCCTCGCGGCCAACCTCTTTCGCGCCACGCGCCTCGCGCGCTCGCTGCCCGCCCTCGTGCGCGCGCAGCGCGTCGACCTGATCTACTGCAACGGCACCACCGCCGACTTCGTGGGCGGTCTCTGCGCCGCCGCGACGGGCGTGCCCGCCCTCTGGCACGTGCGCTACACCTCCGTCGCCCCCGCGCTGCGCCCGTTGCACCTACGCCTCGCCCGCTCCGCCGCGGTGTCTCGCATCGTGTGCGTCTCGCGCGCCTCGGCGGCGCTCTTCCCGGGCCTCGACGCCAAGGTCTCGGTCGTGCACAACGCCGTCGACGTGGCGGGCTTTCGCCGCGGCGCCACCCTGGGGTGCCTCAAGGGAGCGACCTTTCCCGCCGACGCGGTCGTCTTCGGGAGCAGCGGCCGGGTGCTGCCGCGCAAGGGCTTTCCGCTGATGATCCGCGCGGCCCACGCGATGTGGCAGCGGGCCACCGCGGAGGAGCGCGCGCGGCTTCGCTTCGTGATCGTGGGCGACGCGCCCGCGGACATTCCCGGCGACCACCTCGCCGAGTGCCGCGCGTTGGTGCGGGAGCTCGGGCTCGATAAGGTCTTTCTGCTCCCGGGCTTCGCCTCCGACGTTCGTCCCTTCCTCGAAGACACCGACTTGGTGGTCGTGCCCTCGGTGTATCCAGATCCCTTGCCGCGCACGGTGATCGAGGGCATGGCCTACGAGTGCCCCGTGATCGCGACGAACGTGGGCGGGGTGGGCGAGATGATCCGCGACGGCGTTGATGGCGCGCTGTTGCCGGCCGACGTGAGCGTCGACGCGCTGGCCGACGTGATGCTCGCGTACCTCCGCGACCCCGATCGTCGCGCGCGCGAGGGCGCCGCGGCCCGCGCGTCGGTGCTCGAGGGCTTCTCGGCGAGCGCCCACGGCGCGCAGATCTACCGCGAGATCGTCACCGCGATGGGTCGCTGACGAGGTCGCCCACGCGATCGGTGGTGCGGCCCGCGGCCCAGCGCAGCAGCGCGCGGGTCTCGCGCACCAGCATCGGGTGCGCGAGGTCGGCGGGGTGGATCGCGATGCGCAGCGGCAGCCCCAGCGACGCGTACCCGCGGCCCGCGCGCGCGTAGGCCGCGCTGCTCCACCGACGGCCCGCCGTGCGCGAGGCGTAGTTCAGCGCGGGCGCGAGGCGTCGGAGCCGACGCACGGGGGCGTAGGCGAAGAGCTGGTCTTCGACGTAGTCCACGCCGCGCGCGCGGAGGGCGGGGATGAGCCACGCGCGACGCGCCCACGCCGGCGGCACGAAGCCCGCGACGGCGAAGCCCACCGCCCGAAACAGCGCGAGGCCGCGGTCGAGCACGGCGCAGCCCTCGCGCTCGTCGTAGGCGGCGAATTCGGCCTCGCCCGCGCTCACCACCCGCTGCGCGAAGAGGTGCCCGAGCCCGCGCCCCGCTGACGCGCGGTGATACCAGCCGTGGAGCAGGAGCTCGTGCCCGTCGGCCGCGAGGGCGCGCACGCGAGAGAGAAAATCCGCGTCCTCGTCGATGCGCCAGGCGCCGTGCATCTCGGGCACGACGAGCAGACCCGGGCGCGCGCCGACCTCGTGGCACCAGCCCAGGGCGGTCTCGACCTCGGCCCGCCAGCGCGGGGAGACGTCGTGAATCGATACGTGGATCAAGCGTCCTCCAGGGCCTTCGCGACCCCGTCGCGGAGGCAGCGCGCGTAGAGCGCGAAGAGCGCGTCGAAGTGTGACGCCGCCGCGGGCACCCGCGCCCCCGCCCGCACCGCGGATTCTCGCAACGGACCGGGTGGCCGACGCAGTAGCCGCACGATGGCTACCGCAGCCGCCACCTCCCCGCCGTCGTGGTCAAAGCGCTCGGCGCAGGCGTCGTCGACGAAATCGGCCGCACCCCCGGCGTCGGGGACCACGACCGGCGTGCCCGAGGCGAGGGCCTCGGCGACGACGAAGCCGAAGGTCTCCACGGCGCAGGCGTGCACGAGCACATCGGCCGAGGCGAGGCACCGGGCGTAGCGTTCACGGTCTTTGAGAAAGCCTGTGAACTGGGCGCACAGACCGAGGCGGGCCGCGAGGGCTTCGAGCCGCGGGCGCTCGGGGCCGTCGCCGAGCATCAGCACCGACACGGGGATCTCCCGGTGCACCCGCGCGAGGGCCTTGAGGGCGAGCGCTGCGCGCTTCTCGACCGCGAGACGCCCGGCGAGGACCACCAGTCGCGCCGCGGGATCCCGCGCGAGGGGGCCGAGGAGCTCCGCGCGGAGTTGCTCGCTACGGTGCGCTGGGGAGAAGCGCGCGTGGTCGATGCCGAAGGGCACACACGCGACCCGGGGCACGCCGTGTCGTCGGAGCTTCTCGGCGAGCCAGGGGCCCGCGACCACCGTGAGGTCGAAGCGCGACGCCCCCCGGGCGAAGAGGGACCACGGCCCCCGCAACGCAACCTCCGCTCCGCGGCGCCCCACCAGCGCCCGGAGCACGGGGCGTGCATAGGCCTCGAGGAAGTCAGAATGGACCACCAGCACCCGCAACGGAGCCTCCAGCGTCGCCACCACGGGCGCGGCGATGTAGGGCGCGCTGGCCTGCAGCACGTCGGGGCGCTCGCGGGTGATCAGGGCGCGGGCGTCGCGCACGCGGGTGAGCCAGTGGTAGCTCGGGTCGTAGGGCATGGCGGGGCCGCGCAGGCGAACGATGCGGCCGCCCTCGACGGCGAGGTCCTCGTCCCGGGGGCCCGGGGCCACCACCACCATCTGATGGCCACGGACTGCGCCCTCGCGGAGCAGTTGTGTTAGGTACGCGCGCACTCCGCCGCCGCGTTCAGAGAAGAACTCAGCGAGATCGAGGACCTTCACGGTGCAGACGCTTCTATCAGACCTTCGACCGGCCGAGAGCCATCCCGTGCCCCCCGCGCACCTTCACCTCGCGCCCCACCGCACGTGGCCGAAGCGCATCGCGATCCTGAGCGACTACCTCCGCCTGCCCTACGCGAACGGGGCGACCTTCGCGACGCAGTTCCTCTACCGGGAGCTCACCCGCCGCGGGCATGAGGTCACGATCATCGGCCCCGACGACCCCGACGCGAAGCCCGAAGACCTCCCCGAGAGACACATCTGCATCCCGAGCCTGCCGCTGCGCAACCACCCCGGCGTGCGCGTACCGCTGCCTCTCAAGAACGTCATGCGCGACGCCGCGGGGTGGGACTTCGACCTCATCCTCGGGCAGACCGCGACCGAGCTCATGGAGCTCGGCATGTGGATGCGCCACGCCAAGGGCACGCCCATCCTCGCGGTGAACACCGTGCACCTGCCGTCGGTCTATCCCGTGGTGATGCCCGAGTCGCTGCACCACAACCGCACGGCGCACTGGGCGTTTCAGAAGACCTTCCTCTCCCTCGCGGAGAAGACCTCGGTGCGCGCCTACAACGAGGTCGACGGCCTCGTGGTGCTCTCCGAGGGCCTCGAGCGCTACTGGCGCGCGCACGGGGTGACCACGCCCATCCACGTGATCCCGCGCAACGTCGAGCCGCGCATCTTTGATGCCCCCGCCACGTGTGACCCCTACCCCGCGCACTTTCGCAAGGGCGCGCGGCTGCTCGTGGTGTGCCGACACACCCGCGAGAAGAACGTCGAACGCCTGCTGCAGATCTTCGCGCGCTACGTGCTCGCGGCGGTGCCCGACGCCTCCCTTACCCTCGTCGGCGACGGGCCCGACCACGACACCTTCCGCCGCGTCGCGAACGAGCTCGGCGTGCAGGATCGCACGTGGTTCCCCGGGGAATTCCCGGTCACCACGCTGCCGGACTTCTACCGCAACGCCGACCTCTTCACGTACACCTCGCTCTCGGAGACCTACGGGCAGGTGGTGAGCGAGGCGCTCTGGTCGGGCCTCGCCGCGGTGGCCTTCGCCGACGACATGGGCGTCTCGCAGCAGGTGGAGCACGAGGTCAGCGGTCTGCTCGTGGACCCCGGCCCCGACGAGGAGATGGCCGATTGGCGCTTCGCCCGCGCGGTCGTGGCCCTGCTGCGCAACCCCCGCCGTCGGCAGGCCCTCGCCGCCAACGCCGCCCTGCGCGCCCGCGACCGCTCGGCCCCCGAGCGGATGATCGAGCGCTTTCTCAGCGCGTTCGAGTCGGCCGCGGAGCACCGCCGCCTCGCTCCGGCCCCGCGCGGGGTCAACGACCTGCGGCTCAAGGCGCGGCACGTCGGGCACTGGATGGGCATCCACGGGATCCTTGTAGGCCTCGGGATGCTCCGCACCCCGGCCGTGGTGAACCGTCACGGCCGCAAGCAGCCGGCGTGGGAAGACGCGCTGCCCGGTGCGGCGCCCGAGGCTCAGGGGCGCGACGCACGCGGCGCTTGACACACAGGCCGCACGTTGATGACCCTCAGCACTTCGTGCCCACGAAGGCGGTGACGCGATGTCCTTGAGCAAGAGCGAGCTGGAGCGGTTCAAAACA
>JBILLI010000566.1:0-5106 GCA_044376155.1 Polyangiales bacterium | reverse complement strand
CGGGGTGATGCAGCTCATGGGCGAGGGGGCGTACGACTGTCTGCCGTGGCCCGTCGATGTGCCCCGGCTTGGTCACAGCCTGCGGCGCGCGACGGAGTGGCGGCGCCTCGCGGTGGAGAACCAGTCGCTGCGGCAGAGCGCCACGACCCCGCGGCCGCTGCGCGACGCGCTGCTCGTCGGCACCTCCCCGGCGATGATGGACGTGTACCGGGTCATCGCGCAGGTCGCGCCCACGTCGGTGCCGGTGCTCATCCTCGGCGAGGAGGGCAGCGGGCGGGAACTCGTCGCCAAGACCATCCACGAGCGCTCGGGGCGGGGTGGGGCCTTCGTCGCCGCGCGCTGTGAGGGCGGGGCCGAGGCCGACTTCGGGCGTGAGCTCTTCGGCGACGACACGCACCCCGGGCTCATCGAAGACGCCCACCGCGGCACGCTCTTTCTTGACGACATCGACGCGCTGGGTCCGCGCAACCAGGCGCAGCTCCTGCGGGTCATCGAGGAGCGCGCGGTCCGCCGCGGGGGGCTCTCGCGCGAGGTGGACCTCCGGCTGCTCACCGCCACCGACAGCGACCTCTCGGCCGAGAGCGCCGAGGGGCGCTTTCGCGAGGACCTGCTCTTTCGCCTGCACGTGGTCACCGTGCAGGTGCCGCCGCTCTCGGCCCGCCGCGAAGACATCCCCGCGCTCGTGGACCACTTCGCCCAGCACTACGCCATGGTCCTCGGCCGCCCCACGCCGTCGCTCAGCGCCGACGCGCGGGAGTCCCTCCTGCGCAACCCGTGGCCGGGCAACCTCCGACAGCTCGCGCGCACCCTCGAGCGCGCCGTGCTCCAGGCCCGTGGGGACATGATCCTGCGCGAAGACATCGAGGCCGCCGCGCACCCTGGCGTTGAGGCCCCGCCCGAGGAGACCGAGGCGTGGCCCACGCTCGCCAGCGTCGAGCGGCGCTACATCGACCGGGTGCTCGAGCACACCCGCGGGAACAAGACCCGCGCGGCCGAGGTGCTGGGCATCGACCGCCGCACCCTCTCCCGCCTCTTCGCCCGCGAGCGCGCCGAGCGCACCGACGCCCCCGGCGGGGCGTTCACCCGCTGAGCCGCGGCGACCACGCCGGCAGCATCACCACCACCGTGGTGCCCGCGCCCTCGGTCGACTCCACGTGCAGCGAGCCGCCGTGCGCCGTGGCGATGCGGTGCACGATGGCGAGGCCCAGCCCGCTCCCCGGCACGTCGCGGTCGAACGACGCGCGAAAGAAGGGCTCGTGCGCGTGCCGCGCGACCACGTTGCTCATCCCTACGCCGTTGTCGCGCACCTGCAGCCGCACCATCTCCTCGTCCACCGCGGCCGACATCACCACCTCCAGCGGGCGGTCGGGCGCGCGGTACTTGAGGGAGTTCTGCAAGAGGTTCTGCAGCACCTCGCGCAGCGGCACCTCGCCGAGGTTCACCGCCACCTCGCCGATCTGCAGCGTGACCCGCGCGTCGCTCCCGATGACCTCGGCCTCGAACTGCTCCAGCACCGCCGCGGCCACCGCGCCCAGCGCCGACGGACCCCGCGAGACGTTGCCCGCGCGCGCGAGGCGCAGGAGCTCGTCGACCATCGCCACGACCTCGTCGGTCTTGCGCGAGATGCGCGCGGCGTAGCGGGTCACCCGCGGCGTGTCCTCGGGGGCCTCGCTGATCAGCGACGCGTAGCCCGTGATGGGGTTCACCAGGCCCTTGAGGTCGTGCGCCACGCGGTGCGCGAACTCGTCGAGGTCCCGGTTGCGCTCCGCGAGCACCGCGAGGTGCTGCCCCCGCTGGTCGTCCTCGCGCTCCAGGCGGCGCATCACCAGCCGCCGCACCACCAGCAGCAGCGCCAGCACCAGGAGGTTCGCGCCGAAGTCCATCCGGGTGTCCCGCAGCCGCGCGGCGTTCAGCGCCGCGTAGAGCGTGCGCGTGCGGGCCGCGTGCTCGCGCAGCAGCCCCGCGGCGATCAGCGACTGCCGCACCCGCGTGGGCTCCAGCGCGTCGTGCAGCAGCACCCGCGCGGCGTCGTCCTCGCCCCGCAGCGACAGCGCCACCACGCGCTGCAGCGTCGAGAAATACACGCGCGTCACCGCGGTCATGCGGAAGTAGTCCTGGAGCTGAATCCCCATGGCCCGGCCCTCGCGGCTCGCGAGGTAACGCGCGCCCACCGCGCGAAAGCGCTCCTCGGCCTCGCGGGCGTGCGTCGAGAGCAGCGAGACCTCCGCGGGCAGCGAGCGCGGAAGCACGCGCTCCACCTCGGCGTGCACCTCGGCGATGATCGAGTTCATCGTCGCCACGTCCTCGATGCGGTGCGACGCCGACACGAAGAGCTCGTCGGTGCGGTGCTGGGCCCGGTTCGTGAGCAGCAGCGAGGCCAGCACCTTCGCGAAGAGCACCAGCGCGATGGCCGCGAAGCCCGCCTCGGCGAAGCGCATCGCCCGCAGGCGCGGCGCGAAGGGCGAGGTCATCGCTCAGTCCTCGTCGTCGCCGCCGCGGGCGAGGATGCGACGGATGGTCTTGCGGTCCACCCCGAGGGCCTCGGCGGCCTGCGTCTTGTTGTCGTGCAGGTGCCGCAGCACCGCGCGCACGAACGACAGCTCCAGCTCGTCGAGGGTCGGCACGCCGTGGGCGAGGAGCTGGTTCCACAGGTGCGGCAGCGAGATCGGCGCCGCGCCGGTGGCCGAGCTCACCGTGGCCTCGTCGATCACGGGCGGGAGGTCCGCCGGGAGCACCACCTCGCCCGCGGCCATCGCGGCGGCGCGGTGCACGGCGCTCTGCAGCTCCCGCACGTTGCCCGGCCACGCCCGGTGCGAGAGGGCCTCGACGGTCTCCGACGCCAGGCGCTTCGGCGGCGAACGCGGCGTCGTCGGCGCGTGCGCGAGGAAGTGCTCGGCCAGCGCGGGGATGTCCTCGCGGCGCTCGCGCAGCGGCGGCACGTCGATCTCGATGACCCGCAGGCGAAAGAGCAGGTCGTCGCGAAACCTCCCCGCGGCCACGAGCGCGTCGAGGTCGCGGTGCGTCGCGCACACCACCCGCACATCCACCCGCATCACGTCGTCGCTGCCCACCGGCCGCACCTCGCCCTCCTGCAGCACCCGCAGCAGCTCGGCCTGCACCCGCGGCGGGAGCTCGCCCACCTCGTCGAGAAAGAGCACGCCGCCGTTCGCGAGCATGAAGAGCCCCTTGCGCGCGGCCACGGCGCCGGTGAAGCCCCCGCGGGTGTGCCCGAAGAGCTCGCTCTCCAGCGTGCCCTCGTTGAACGACGAGCAGTTCACCGGCACGAAGGGCATCTGCGCGCGGCCCGAGTAGCGGTGGATCGCCCGCGCCACCCACTCCTTGCCCACGCCGGTCTCGCCGTGAATCAGCACCGGCGCGTTCGAGGTCGCCGCGCGCGCGATGGTGCCGTAGAGCGACACGATCGCCGAGCTGCGCCCCACCACCGACTCCCGCGGGCGAATCTCGGGCGACGACGGCGCGCGCTGCGTGCGACGCGTCGCGGCGGCGCGGTCGAGGGCGGTCTGCACCGCCGTGCGCAAGGCCAGCGCGCGAATGGGCTTCGGGAGGTAGCTCTCGGCCCCGCGGTCCACCGCGCGCACCGCGTCGTCGAGCCCGCCGAAGGCCGTGAGCAGGATCACGGGCACCCCCGGGCGCTCGAGCTTCAGGGTGTCGAGCAGCGAGAACCCATCGCCGCCGGGCATGCACACGTCGCTGAGCACGCAGTTCACCGTCTCGCGGCGCACCACGCTGAGCGCCTGCGCCACCGAGCCCGTGGTGGTCACCCGCCAGTCACCGACCGAGAGGATGTCCCTCGCCAGCTCGGCGTTGTCAGGGTCGTCGTCCACCACGAGGATGTGTTGCGTCACCCGCCGATGCTAACGCGATCACCCCATGGCCGGGAGTGACGGCGCGCCCCGATCCCTTGCGGCGAGGCGGGGCGCGGTGTCATGCATCACCCGTGCTGCGCTTACGCTCGTGCCTCCTCGCCCTCCTCGCGCTCACCCCCGCGGCGCGCGCCAACGGGCGCTTCCCCGCGGCGCAACACGTGGTGTTCGGCGTCGGCGAGCACGCGCGCCGGGTCACCTTTCGCACCACCTTCGGGCTGCTCGTCTCCGACGACGACGGCGGCCGCTTTCGCTGGCTCTGCGAGGGCGCGCTGTTCTCCGCGCCCGAGTTCGGCCCGAGCATCGACCCCTCCGTCGAGATCGACGCCCGCGGTCGCACCGTCTTCGGCTTCCTCTACGGCCTGCGCGCGTGGAGCCCGGACCGCTGCGGCGTCGAAGAGGACCTCCCGCTGCGGGGACGTCAGGTGCTCGACCTCACCACCACCGCCGACCGTCGGGTGATCTACGGCATCGAGACCCCCCTCGACGCGCCCCAGTGGATCCTCCGCGGCGACAGCGCGGGCACCGCGTTCACGCGCCGCGGGCAGGGCATCAACAACGTGCGCCTCGCCACCATCGACGTCTCCCCCGCGGACCCGCAGCGGCTTTTCCTCTCGGGCCTCGACGCCACGCTCGACACCCCGTTGCTCCTGCGCAGCGACGACGGCGGCGAGACCGTGCGCGCCGTCGACGTGCCCACCTCTGCGCTCGGCGAAGACGCCTTCATCGCCGCGATGCACCCCACCGACCCCGACGCGCTCTGGGTGCGCACCTTCGTCGGCCTCGGCTCGACCCTCGTGCGCGTGCGCGGGCGTGACACCGTGACCGTCGCCCGCACCGCCGACCGCATGCTCGGCTTCGCGCGCAGCGCCGACGCGCGCACGGTCTGGTACGGCTCCCTCAACGGCGGCCTGCACCGCTCCGACGACGGCGGCGACACCTTCGCGCCGGTGAACACCCTCCGGGTGCTCTGCCTCGCCGTGCACAACGACGCGCTCTGGGCGTGCAGCGACTGGCTCCGCGGCCCCTTCGCCCTCGGGCGGTCCACCGACGGCGGGCGCACGTTCACCCCGGTGCTGCAGTTTCGCGACATCGCCGGCCCGGTCGCCTGCGCGGCCGAGGGCGACGACGCCTGCGAGGGGCGCTGGCCCGCGCTGCTCACCAGCCTCCAGCAGGCGGCCACGCGCGACGCCGGAACGCCCCGAGACGCGACCGCCGACGT
>JBILLI010000122.1:0-14007 GCA_044376155.1 Polyangiales bacterium | reverse complement strand
GCCCGAGGCCCTTGCGAGGCAAGGAGATGCGAGCGTCGGGGGGGGAGGGGGCGCGCGGGGGTGCGGGTGCGTCGCGGGCGGAGGGGGGGGCGCGCGCGGGGGCGTCGCGGCGCTGCTGCTCGCGCTCAGGGCGCGTCGGCGGGGGCGATCTCGAGCACGCGGTCGTTCGTCGCGTCGGTGACGTAGACGTAGCCCCGGGCGTCGACGGCGATGCCCTGCAGCGAGCCCGCGGCGGCGTGGGTCGAGAGGTCGACCCAGTCGATGCGCTGACCCTCGCGGTTGAACGCGGTGATCGTCGAGTTGCCGTGGTCGGCGATGTAGAAGGTGTCGCCCACCAGCGCGATGCCCGAGGGGCGCATGAGCCCGTGCTCGGCGCCGTTGATGAAGGGCTGCATCATGCCGCCGTTCATCCGGTTCTGCCGCGTGCCGTCGTAGTTGGGCGCGATGCGCGTGCCCATCGTGGCCTCGGCCGGGTCGAACATCAGCACCTGGTTCGTCGCGGGCTGGGTGACGTACAGGCGGTTGTTGCTGTGGTCGTACTCGATGTGCGCGGAGACCCCGGGCATGAACTGCAGCATGCCCTCGGCGTAGCGGCGGAGCACGCCGTCGGAGTGGTCCTCGCCGCCGTGGGGGTGCGGCTGGCCGAAGTCGTAGCGGGCGAGGGCGCGGTGGGCGCCGTCGACGACCCAGTACACGTTCCCCGTCTCCCAGGCGATGCCGTTGGAGTTCGGGCTGTTGTGCAGCATGTCGAGGTGCGAGGCGTGGCCGCCGTTGAAGATGTCCAGGTCCGAGTCCCACAGCGTCGGACCCATGAAGTCGGGCGGGGTGTTGCGCTGCGTGACCCGGTCGGTCTCCTGCGCCGTGGCGAAGAAGTTGTTGTCGCCGAAGGCGATGGCCGAGGGCTGCACCAGGAAGTGGTCCGCCCCGGCGGCCCCGCGGGTGTCGGCCGTGCGGTTCGCCTTGCCCGGGTTGATCACCACCGTGATCGAGTTGCTGCCGTTGTTCGTGATCCAGAGCTGGTCGGGGCGCGCGGGGTGAAACGCGAGGTCCCGCGGGCGGTCGAGCCCGTCGTCCGCCGTCGCGACCTCCCGCACCCGCACCGAGTCCGGCGTGTGGCGAAAGCCACCGAGCGCCGGGATCCCGCGTGGCATCGGCGGCACGTCAACCGCGACCACCGCGTCGGTGCCCGCCATCGCCGCGTCCATCACCGTGGGCGTCGGACCCGACGTCGCCGTGCCCCCGCACGCCCCCAGCAGAGCGCCCGTGCCAACCATCGTCCAGAGAAGCCTTCGAGCCACGCGGTACCTCATCTCACGGGAAGGGAGTGCAAAAGGTGTGCGATGCAAAACGTGCACGATTCCTAGATCAACCGCGCGCGTCGTCAAGCCGCTAACGGCTGCGGCGTGCGTGCTCGATCTCCCGACGGATGTGCCGCGCGGCCTCCCGCGGGCCGTCGATGCCGAGCTGCCGCCCCAGCGCGGCGTTGTAGTTGGTGTTCGCGTTGATGTCGTAGGTGAACCGTCGGCCCTCGGCGTCTTCGATGAACTCGATGCCCGCGAGGTCCATCCCCTCGGCGCGGCACAGGGCCTCGTACTGCTGCACCAGGGGGTCACTCGCGGTCAGGGGCGACGCCGAGAAGGTCGCGGCGCCGTCGGCGGGGCACACGTCGGGCTTCGCGCGCTCGGCCTGGCACACGTCCGAGGGGCAGAGCTCGAAGCCGCCCACCGTCGACGAGCGCATCGCGAAGAGATAGCGCCCACCCACGAGCTCGACCCGGGTGATGAAGGGCTCCGCCGAGCGCACGTAGGCCTGCACCACCACCTGCCCGTTGGGGTCGGGCGAGAACTCCTCCGAGCGCACGTGGGCCTCGAGGCCGTCGAGCGTTTCGAAGAGCGCGATGCCCAGGCCCTTGCCGC
Source organism: Polyangiales bacterium (assembly GCA_044376155.1). Classification (GTDB taxonomy): domain Bacteria; phylum Myxococcota_A; class Polyangia; order Polyangiales; genus JAWKRB01. Next base: position 12,091 of record JBILLI010000122.1, on the reverse strand, counting down.
CCTGGTTGTGCTTGATCAACACCGGCGCGCCGTCGAAGGTCCGCGCCGCGGACAGGATCGCGTCGGCCCCCACCGCGAGCACGGTGCGCGGCGTCGCGATGCCGTGCTTGCGCAGCACGAGGTCCTGCTGGAGCTTGCTCACCTCGAAGTCGAAGCAGCGGCCGCCGTTGATCACCCGCCGACCCCAGGCGTCGAGCCACGCGAGGGTCTCGCGCATCAGCGCCACGCTGGTGCCGTGGCCGCGGGTGTGCGCCGAGGGGCTCATGCGGTTCCACCACACGCCCGCAGGCGGCGGCGACGCGGGATCGACCAGGCCCTCGCGCACCTCCCAGGGGTGGCCGCGCAGGCCCTCGGCCTCGAGCCCCGCCAGCAGCGGCGGCAGCCAGTCGGGGTTCTCGTAGAGGATGTGCACCGTCTCGTCGTCGCGCATGATGACCGCGACTTGTACCAGCGACGCCCGGAGAATCCAGCGCGGGCGTAGCGTCAGCGCGCGTCGAGCACCTCGCGCACCTTGCGCAGCAGCAGCGCCTGGGTGAACGGCTTCGGCAGAAACGCCACGTCGCCCGCGGCGTCTCCGTGCGGCGCCACCCGGTCGTCGGTGTACCCGCTGGTGAACAGCATGCGGAGCCCCGGCTGGCGACGGCGCGCCTCGGCGCCCAGTGAGAACCCGTCGGTGTCGGGCATCACCACGTCGGTGAGCAGCAGGTCCACGCCCACGTCGAGGAGCTCCAACGCCCGCGCCGCGCTCTCGGCCTCGCGCACGCGGTAGCCGTGCCGACGCAGCAGCCGCGTGGTCACCCGGCGCACGATGTCCTCGTCCTCGACGAGCAGCACCGTCTCGTGCCCGTCCATCATCGACACCACGCTCTCGCGCCTGACGCTGGCGTCGTCGTCGGCCGCGGGGAGGTAGATGTGAAAGCTCGCGCCCGCGCCGGGGGGGCTCTCGACGGTGATGAAGCCGCCGCTCTGCGCGACGATGCCGTGCACCACCGAGAGGCCGAGGCCCGTGCCGCGCCCCGGGGCCTTCGTGGTGAAGAAGGGCTCGAAGATCCGTGTCAGCACGTCGGGCGCGATGCCCTCGCCGGTGTCCTGCGCGGTGAGCACGACCCACAGGCCCGGGGGCCGGGTCGCCGGCAGGGTAGGGTCGTCGCGGCGCAGCACCGCGTTGCGCAGCGAGAGGGTGAGCGCGCCGCCCCGGGGCATGGCGTCGCGGGCGTTCACCGCGAGGTTCATCAGCACCTGCACGACGAGACCCGGGTCGGCCAGCACCGGCCGCGACGAGGCCGCGATGTCGCTGCGAAGGCTCACGTCCTCGCCGAGGAGCCGCCGCAGGAGCTTCTCGGTGTCGGCGATGACCGCGCCCAGCGAGACCACCCTGGGCTCCACCACCTGCCGTCGCGAGAACGCCAGGAGCTGCCGGGTGAGCGAAGAGGCCCGATGCGCGGCGTCGAGCACCTCCTCCACGAGGTCCCGCGGCTCCGACGCCGGGAGCGCCTCCAGCAAGAGCTCGCAGTTCGACGCGATCACCGTGATCCAGTTGTTGAAATCGTGCGCGATGCCGCCCGCGAGCAGGCCCACCGACTCCATCTTCTGCGTCTGCCGGAGCTGCGTCTCGAGCTCCCGGCGCTCGGTGAAATCCTCCGCGACGCCCGCGACCCGGATCACCGTCCCGTCGGGGCCGCGCACCGGGAACGCATGGTCGCGGATCCACCGCACCGCGCCGTCGGGCCGACGGATGCGGTACTCCTCGTCGTAGCCCTCGATCGACGAGCGATCCACCGCCGCGCGCACCCGGGCCTGATCCTCGGGGTGCACGGCCTCGAACCACAGCCCGGGGTTGTCGTGCAGCGCCGCGCAGGGCAAGCCCCAGATGGCCTCGAAGCCCGGTGAGACGTACTCGACGGTCTTCTCGGGGTGGTTCACCAGCCAGAACACCTCGCGAATGGTCTCGGCGAGCTGTCGAAAGCGCGCCTCGCTCTGGCGCAGCGCGGTCAGCGCCTGCTCCTCGCGGGTCACGTCGGCGCCCGCGCCGTAGAGCCGCAGGGCCCTGCCCTCGGCGTCGCGCTCCACCCGGCCACGCAGCGAGAAGGTCACGTACTCCCCGTCGCCGCGCCGCAGGCGTTTCGTGAGCGACACCTCGGTCTCGCGCCCGGTCAGCACCCGCGCGATCTGCGCGCGGAACAGCGCCCGGTCGTCGGGGTGCGAGAGCCTCCCAAGGTCGGCGATGGTGTAGCCCGTGAGCGACTGCGGAACGACGCCGAAGAGCACGGCCGCGCGGGCGTCGTAGCGCACCTCGCCGGTGAGAAAATCGACCATGAACGTGTAGGCGCGGGCGGCCTCCAGCGCGCTGTCGAGCTGCGCCCGGGTCTCGGCGATGACCGCATCGGCGCGGTGTCGATCGGAGACGTCCATCACCGTGCCCACCCACGAGATCGCGCCGTCGGGCTCGCGCGTCGGCACCGAGTGGCCCTCCAGCCATCGCGTCGGTTGGCCGGGCAGCAGCACGCGGTAGGTGCACCGCCAGGGGGACATCTCCTGCGCCGACCGCGCGATGCTCTCGGCGACCCGCGGGAGGTCGTCGGGGTGAATGCGTCGCAGGATCACCTCCGCCGACCGCGCGAGCTCCTCTCGCGTGACGTCGTAGAGCCCCTCGATGGAGGGGCTCGCGAAGGGCATGCACACGCTGCCGTCGGGGCGCTGCTGCCAGACGCAGATCACCGCGGGCGAGGTCTCGAACACCTGCTGCGTGCGCCGGTGCATCTCGTGCCGGGTGGTCTGGTCGGTGATCGTCGCGACGACGAAGCGCCCCTCGCGCAGCGCGATGGTGCCCAGGCCGACCTTCACGTAGATCACGGCGCCGTCGGGACGCTGGAGCGGCACCTCGGCCGAGGTGGTCATCCACCGCGGCGGCCCGTCCGCGGGGAAGGCCGATCGCTGGAGCAGGTGGCACGCGCGGTCCCCCAGGGCGACCAGCGACTCCACCGCGGCGCCCACCAGCGCAGCGCGCGCGCACCCGAGGAGCAGCGCGGCGGCCTCGTTCGCCGCCACGATGGTCCCGGCGAGGTCGACCCCGAGTGTCGGCACCGGGAGCGCGTCCAGCGTCGACGCCCACGCCGACAGCCCGATCTCCGACACGAGACGCCCGGGCGATGGCTCAGGTTGAGGCATGACAAGCGACGCATAGGTCGCTTGTCGACCGCGACGCAATGTCGCTCGGACATTTACAAGGTTTGCAGAATGTCCCACTCCCACAACATCGCGATGGCCTTGGCGGGCACCTCCTCGCCCGCGGCGCGGGTGGCCTCGGTGATCGCGTCCGCGGTGGGGCGGCCGTCGAAGTGGTGGAGCTGATCAAACAGCGCCCGTGGGACCCGCAACGGGTCGAGGTGGCTGTAGCCCTGCAGGCGCACGGCGTCGGGCTCCAGGCCCACGACCCGCGCGCTGCCGAGGGTCAACCGCGCGGGCAGCGACTCCCCCACGAGGGACGCCGCGCCGAGGTTCACCGCCGCGGCCATGGCGCGCGCCTCGGGGCCCGCGAGGGTGAGCACCTCCGTGGGCGTGAGCGCCTCGGCCAACGACGCGCAGGCGATGAAGAACTCCTCCACGCGACCGGTCCACGGCCCCCAGAGGACCTCGATGTCCATTGAATCACCGACGACGTCGGCCCGGGGCGCGCCCGCGAAGTGATCCAGCGGGGTCATCGCCGCGAGGCCCTCGGCGGGGATCTCCAGGGTCACCGCGGCGTGCCACGCCACCGCCCGCTCCAGCCGCGAGAGGAGCTGGTGCACCCGGTTCCACAGGGCCTTTCCGCGCGCGCCGCGGGTGTGCTTGCAGTACCACGTCGCGCAGCTCGCCTCGCGCCACCGCCACACCACGCACCGCCCCGTCGCGGGCTCGTGGTGCGGGCAGACGGCGGCCGGGTCGCGCCCGAAGCGCGCAGGGTCCACCCGCGCCGCGACCTCCTCAGCCGACACCATGAGCCCCAGAGGAGACACGCCCGCGCCCGACGCCATTCGCGCCCGCAGCGAGCGCGCCGCCGCGCCGCCCTCCAGCAACCCGCCCCCCACGAGGAAGTTCGCCAGCGCGGGGAGAAAGGTGCAGCACCGCGTCTCGGGCGAGAAGCGCAGGCCCGCGCCCTCGAGCATCGCGCAGTCGGCGCAGGTCGCGGCCTCCTCCCGCGGGAGCGGCGCGCGCAGCACCTCCGCGAGCCACCGCGCCTGCAGCGCGGGCAGGGCCTCGGCGGGATCCCCCAGCACCGGCAGCGCGCGGCGGCTCACGGGCGCCCGGTCACTCTTCCAACAGCGCGCGGAGCATCCACGCCGTCTTCTCGTGGATGTCCATGCGCTGCGTGAGCAGGTCCGCCGAGGGCTGGTCGTCGGCGCGGCTCACCACCGCGAAGACCTCCCGCGCGGTGCGGGCCACCGACTCGTGCCCCCGCGCGAGGATCTCCACCATCTTGTTGGCCTTCGGCGGCGTCGCGGGCGCGTCGGGCAGGCCGCTGAGCTTCGCGAACTCGGCGTAGGAGCCCGGCGCGGGGAAGCCCAGCGCGCGGATGCGCTCGGCGATGGGGTCCACCGCGTTCCAGAGCTCGGTGTACTGGGTCATGAACATGGCGTGCAGGGAGTTGAACTGCGGCCCGGTCACGTTCCAGTGAAAGTTGTGGGTGGTGAGGTAGAGCGTGTACGTGTCCGCGAGCAGTCGGCTCAGGCCCGCGGCGATGGCCGCGCGGTCCTTCTCCGAGATGCCGATGTCGATGGGGGCGACGACGCCCGCGTCCTTCTTCTTCGCCATGTGAACGCTCCTTCAGCCGCGGGCGCGGGCCCGTTCGGGGGCCGAGAGCATGGCGCGAACCCGCCGCCCCGCGCCACGCGCGAAGGGAACTATTGCGCGCGGGCCGTTCCCGCTACACTCCCGCGCCGATGACGCACGAGGGCATCCCCGAGGAGCACGCCGAGGCCGCACGAGCCCTGGGAGAGCGAGGGTTCAAGGTCGAGTCGGTGCTCGGGCGCGGCGGCGTGGGGGTGGTGTTCGCCGCCGCCCGCGACGGCGAGGAGCTGGCCGTGAAGGTCGCCGCCCCCTGGCGCACCCTCGACGCGTCCCGCGTCCCCGAGACCACCCTCGACCGCGTGCGCCTGCCGCGCGTGGGCGAAGACCAGCGCACCGTGCGCTGCGCGCCCCTCGTCGAGGGCCCGCTGTGCAACCGCACCGTGGAGGGTGAGCTCCGTCGGCTCCGCGAGGTCGAAGACGACGCCCTGGTCTCGGTGCGCGAGTCGTTCACCCTGCTGGGGCGCGCGGCCTACGTCATGCCCCGGGTGCCCGGCGCGCCCCTTGAGGTCAAGCCCGGTCCCAACCTCCGCGCCCTCGTGACCGCGCTCTACCGCCTGCACGACAAGGGCTTCGCCCACGGCGACCTCAAGCCCGAGAACGTGCGGGTCACCGCCGACGGCCGGGTCACCCTCATCGACCCCATGCCCGTGGGCTCCGACCTCGTGACCCCGGCGTGGACCCACCTGAACTTCCTCGTCTCCTCCCCCCTCGTCGACAGCGCCGACCCGCGCGACCGCCGCCTCGTGCTGCGCCACCGGGACTTCGCCGCCCTCGCGCTGATGTTCACCCGCGCGTGGACGGGGGATCAGCCGTGGGGCCACGCCGAGGTCACCCGCATGCTCGACCGCGCGGTCTCCATGGACGACAAGCGCGCAGAGCTCCAGAAGGCCCGGGAGAAGCTCCAGAAGCTGCTCCCGAAGGTGCCCGGCACCCTCCGCGCGTTCGTGGGCCTCGCGCTCGATCCGGGGCTCTGGCCCGAAGAGGGGCCCATCTTCGCCGCCTACCTCCAGGCCCGCCCCTTCGAGACGCGCTGTGATGCCATGGTCTCGATGAACCTCCCGGCGCTGCTGCCCGATGAGCCCAAGGCGTCGGCCGACGTTGCGGCCGCGTCGGGAGACGCATAAGGTCCGCCGCTTTCTGTGATGCGTCGTTCGCGGGCCGACACACCGACCCTGCTGTGGCTCGCGCTGCTCGGCGCGATCCTCGCGTTCTTCGGCGCGCACGTGGGCCGCACCTGGGACTTCACCGTCGACGACGCGGGGATCACCTACAGCTACGCCCGCAACCTCTGGCGCGGCCACGGGATGGTGCTCACCCCGGGCTCCGAGCGCGTCGAGGCCGCGACGAACTTCCTCTGGGTCCTCCTGCTCTCGCCCGCCGACGCCCTCGGGGTCTCGCACGAGGCGCTCTCCAAGGTGCTGGGGTTGGCCTTCGCCTCCGCCGCCCTCGGCGCCGTCGCGATCTTCCCCTCCGTGGCCTACCGCCGTCGCCCGCGGCTCTTCGACCTCGCCGCCCCCGCCGTCGCCAGCACCTTCGCGCACAACGCCCTCTGGACCGCCTCGGGGCTTGAGGGCGGGCCCTACCAGTTCTTCCTCGCGGCCTCCCTCGTGGCCCTCGCGCGCGAAGAGAACGATCCCGACCACACCCCGTGGTCCGCCGTCGCGCTCTCGCTGCTCTTCTGGACCCGCCCCGACGGGATCATGTACGCGGGCGCCTTTGCCGGCGCCAAGGCCCTCCGCGCGATCACCGCGAAGCCCCACCGGCAGGACCTCACCTGGGCCGTGATCCTCGGGCTCGGCGTGGGCTCTCTCGAGGTCTTTCGCCTCGCGTACTTCGCCTATCCCCTGCCCAACAGCTTCTACACGAAGAAGCGCACCTTCGACTTCGGCAAGGACCTCACCAGCTTCACCTCCGCGGGCTGGGTCTACGCGGGCTCCTTCGTGCGCACGTACAAGCTCGAGCGCGCACTGATGTTCGCCCCGGTGATGCTCCTCGCGCTGCGCGCCCCGGTGGCCCGCGTGGGCCTCGCCGCCGCCGTCGCCGCGAGCTTCTTCCTCCCGATCTACTCCCACGGCGACTGGATGGAGGAGTGGCGCTTCCTCACCTACGGCACGCCCATCCTCGCGCTGGCCTTCGCCGAGGCAGTGCGCGCCGCGGCCCGCCTCGCCACCGCGGTGCTCCCGCGCGCGCTGCGCCCCATCGCCGCCCTCGCGCTCACCCCCCTCGCGATCTACGCGCTGGTGAAGGAGACCACGCAGAGCTACCCCGCGCGCTTCAACACCACCCGCGCGCACAACACCCTCGACTTCGAGACCGTGCGCGGCCGCGCGCGCTACTACGCCGCCGCCGCCCGCACGCTGGAGATCCGCCGCGGCAGCGTGCTCGACCCCGACGTGGGCGGGGTCTCGTACGACTCCGGACTCATGGTCGTCGACCTCTTCGGCCTCGGCGACATCGCGATTGCGCACACCCACCCCGTCGACGAGCCCGGCATGCGCGAGGCCATCTTCTGGGAGCGTCGCCCGAGCTTCGTGCACCTCCACGGCGCGTGGTTCGGCGCGGTGGCCCTCGAGCGCCTGGAAGAGCTCGAGCAGTTCTACATCCGACTCCCCTACGTGATCGCGGGCGCGCACGACGACGCGAGCAACTGGGTGCGCCGCGAGCTCATCGCCGCGCCCTGGACCGAGGCGCAGCACCGCGCCCCCGCGCCCGCCACCGAGGCCACCCGCGCCGAGGCCTACACCCTCAGCGCCACCGCCCTGGAGCCCAACGAGCTCCTCACCGTCGAGGTCGTCCTCGCGCAGCCCACGGCGGGCGTGGCGGGCACGGTCGTGGCCGAGCCCAAGACCGGCAACGCCCGCCCCATCACGGTCACCCTGCGCCCCTTCGGCGACGTGGTGCAGACCTCGGCGCTGCTCCCGGGGGAGCGCCCCTGGGTGCGCGCCCGCCTCACGCTCCCCGCGGGTCGATGGGAGATCCGCTGGCGCGGCGACACCGACGTGAACCTCGGCACGGTCAACGTCGCTCCCGGCGCGGGCGCGGCTGCACGACGCGCGGCCCCCGGCGAGATGCGCGGGCTGCTCCGCGCGGGGCGCATGCACGACGCGCGGCGGCTCGCCCTCTCGCTGCGCCTCGCCCTCATCCGCGACGACGACCCCAATCTCCGCGACGCCCTCGGGCTCTACGCCCGCGCCCTCGCCGACCGCGCGCTCACCCTCGGCGAGCACGAGCGCTTCGGCCTCGCGGCGAGCGCCGCGCAGGAGTCCCTCGCCTTCGCCCTCGACGACGCCGCGGCCATCCCCACCGTGCGACGTCTCGCCGAGCGCCTCGCCGACCGCGCCCGCAGCGCGCGCCGGGGTGACCCCGTGACGGCGTTTCGCCTCGCCCGCGACGCCGTGCTCATGGACCCGCGTCGTAGCTGGATGCGACGTCTCGCCGAGGAGCTCAGGCCCTTGCGCCGCAACGACTACGACGGCGGTCGAGACCTCGCGGCCTACCGCACGGCGGCCGCGGCCCTCACCCCCACGGGCGGCCCCGACGGCCTCGACCGCGCGGTGATCCTGCTCGGGAGCTGCGACCGCTACGTCGAAGCCTCGGCCCTCGTCGACCGCGCCGGCGCCGCCCCCACCTCGCCCCGCGCGCGCCTCGTCGCCGCCCGCGGATACCTTGCGCGCGGAGAGCTCAACGAGGCCCGCAACCTCGCCGCCACCGTGCCCTGCGCCACCGCCCGGGACCCCGAGCTCGCCCTCGGCTACCGCGCCCTCGCGGGCCGCGCCCTGCGCGACAACGACGCCCTCTGCGAGCGCGCCGGGGCCTCCCCCGCCGACCCCCCGTGGACCCTCGCCGCCGCGCCCTTCGACGCCCGCGATGGGTCCTTCGAGCAGGCCGTGTGGGGCACGTGGATCGCCACCGGCCGGGCCTTCGGACGCGGCCCCATCCACGACACCCCCAGCGCGCAGACCTTCATCAACGGCTGGCGCGGCTGGCGCTACGCGAGCTCCTACGCGGGCACCAACAGCGACGCGGGCACGGGGTCGCTCCGCTCGCGACCGTTCGTCATTCGCAGCCCGGGGATGTCGTTCCTCATCGCGGGCGGCGGCGACGCCGAGCGCCTCGGGGTGCGGCTCAAGATCGACGGCCGCGTGGTGCTCCGCGCCGCGGGCCCCAACAACGAGGGCTTCCATCGGGTGTTCTGGGACCTGCGGGGCTTTCAGGGGCAGACCGCGGTGATCGAGGTCGAAGACAACGCCGCCGACGCGTGGGGGCACGTGATGGTCGACGACTTCCTCGCCGAGCCCGCGGTGCCCCAGGGCTGAGCGCTCCGTCCGTGATCGGGATTCACACCCCGTGTCCCCGCGTCACGCCCGCGGCCCTCGCCACTCTCGCTGCGCCTTGAAAACACGGTCGGCACGCGCGCTGCTCTGCCTCGCCGCGTGACGCACACTCGCACCGACGACCCCGCCGCCGCCCTGCGCCGACCCCTGTGGTGGGCCGCGCTCGCGACGCTCCTGGTCAACGACCACCTGCTCAAGGGCGCCGGGCTCCTCCCCGGATGGATCACCGGAAAGCTCTCCGACGTCGCCGGGATGATCGTCGCCCCGGCCCTCGCGGCGTCGCTGATCCCCTTGCGCCACAAGGGCCTGCGCGCGCTGTCGTTCCTCTCCGTGGCCGCGCTCTTCGCCGCCGTGAAGGTCTCCCCCGAGGCCCGCGACGCGCTCGTCGCCGCCGCTGCGTCCCTCGGGATGACCTGGCGCATCGTGGTCGACCCCACCGACACCTTCGCCCTCGCCGCGCTGCCCCTCGCGTGGTCGCTCACCACCCCGCGCGGGGAGCGTCGCCTCGCCCTGCAGCGCAGCGCGATGGCGCTGGGATTCGCCGCGTGCATGGCCACCAGCCGCCCCGCGCCCGAGCCCGTCGCCGACACCTCCCAGGCCGTGGTGTGGGTGGCCAACACGCTCCCGCGCCGGGTGAACCTCGCGCTGCGCTTCTCCACCGCGCGCTTCGACTGCGCCGCGGCGAGGATCTCCCGCGGCACGCTCTTCACCCGCGCGCTCTTCGAAGACGAGCTCCTGCGCGTGGCCCTCGACGTCGGCGAGACCTTCCCCCTCGACCCCGAGGGCGTGCGCGAAGCCCTCGCGCGCAGCGGGCAGTCCGTGAGCCCGCCCGCGATGCAGGGCGACTGCGGCGCGGTGCTGGTCACCGCCGAGGGGCTCGACGAGACCGTGGTGGTCTGGCCCCGCACGCTGTTCTCCACGAACTTCAGCGGGAGGGACACGAACACGACGTCCCCACGGCGGCTCACCCTCACCGACGAGGCCGGCGCGGTGCGCCTGCGCGCCAGCACCAACGACGTGAGCACGCAGCCCCTCGCGATCAACGCGCCCCGCTGCGAGCGGCGCGGCGTGGGCTACGCGTGGTCCGACGCCGCGCCCGCGGGCGACGTCACCCTGCGCGCGGTCGACGAGATCCCGGGCGGGTGCCTCGCGCTGGTCTTCGACGACGACGTCCGCTGGACCCTCTGCGTGCCCCGCGACGCGCTGCCCTTCGACCCCGGCGACCGCCTCACCGTGCGCGCCACCCGCACGGACCAGGCCCGCGGCGTGCGGCTTGAAGGCGCCCGCGCGCGCCTCGCGGTGTGGCGCGACGTGCCCATCGCGCCCGAGCTCATCCCGCCCGACCTCTCCGCCCGCGTGACCTTCGGCTCGCTCTGCACCGCCCACCGCGACGACTGCGGCGCCTACGTGGTCCCCCACAGCGTGCGCCTCGGCACCGCCCCCGACGCGGTCCCCGGCGAGGGATCGATCTCATTGGGAGACAACGTCTCCGTGCGCTTCGGCCGCGCCGAGCGCGTGTTCGCCACCCGCGACGCCTGCGCGCCCCGGCTGCCCGCGCCCGGCGCCTTCGTCGACTACGCCGTCACCACCCGAGGACTCTGATGCGAACCCTCATCGCCTGCGCCCTTCTCGCCTCCGCCTGCGCCGACAGCACCGCCGCGGGCTCCCTCAACGGCGCGTCGAGCACCGAGGTCACCCGCGGCGTGACCCAGGGCGGCGCGCAAGACATCGCCCGCTTTCGCGCGGTGGTGCAGCAGGGCGCCATCCCCGCGCCGAGCACCCTGAGCGACACGGGCTTTCTCGCCGAGCACGCCCTCGACCTCCCGCCCGCCACCTGCGGCGAGTCGGTGTGCCTCAACCCCATGCTCGCCGTCGCGCCGCGCTTCGACGGCGGCAATTGGACCATGGCCTTCGTCGCCCTCTCCACCCGGGTCGACCCCGCGGCGCGCCCGCGGCGCCCGCTGCACCTCATCGCGGTGCTCGAAGACAGCTCGCCCGTGCTCGGCGACGCGGGGGTGCAGGCCGAGCTCTCGCGTCTCTTCGGGGTGCTCCAGCCCGACGACCGCGTCTCGCTCGTCGAGGTGGGCGCGCGCGCCGAGACCCGCCTCCGCGGGGTCACCCCCGAGGTCGCGCGGGGGTGGCGCTCCGGCATCTCGGTCGCGTCGAGCGTCGCGCTCTACGAGGGCCTCGCCGCCGCGCGGTCGCTCGCGCGCGCGGTCGACGGGGCCGACGCGCGGGTGCTCCTGCTCACCACCGGACGCAACACCGCAGGCGTCACCGACGAGGCGCGCGTGGTCGCGCTGGGCGAGGCCCTCGCGCGCGAGGGCGTGGGGATCTCCGTGGTGGGACTCGGCGCGGACTTTCAATCCCGCGTGCCCGAGGCGCTGGGCAGCCTCGGCGCGGGCACCTACGCCTACGCCGAAGACCGCGCGGACCTCGGGGACATCCTCCAGCGCGAGGGGCAGACCACGCTCTTCCCCTTCGCGTCGTCGTTCTCGCTGCGGCTCACCCCCGCCGCGGGATACTCCGTGGGGCGCATCTACGGCGCGCGCCGCGCGGTGCTGAAGGACGGCTACGTGCTCCTCGAGGCGCCGGCCCTCTTCGTGGGCGCGCGGCAGGGCGCGCAGGACGTCGCCGGCGGCCGTCGCGGCGGCGGCGCGGGACTCTTCGTCGAGCTCCTCGCCGACGGCGCCCTGACCTCCCGTGTGGGGCGCGGCGCGGCGGCCTTCACCGCCGAGGCGAGCTGGACCGACGTCGCCACCGGCGAGACCCGACGCACCCGCGTGGAGCAGCGCAACGGGCTGGCGCCCGCGCAGAACCCGCCCGACACCATGTGGCCCGAGTTCTCCGACGAGTCCCGCGGCAAGGCCTTCATGGCCCTGAACCTGTACCTCGCCCTCCGCGCCTCGGTGGGCTTCTACGACGCGGGC
>JBILLI010000522.1:0-5658 GCA_044376155.1 Polyangiales bacterium | reverse complement strand
AGCGGATGAGCGCTCTCGGGCGAGAGCTCGACGGTGAAGGTCACGAGGTGTGCGGAGAACGTCGCGGCCACGGTGCACCCATCGATGAAGGCCAGTGCCCGCACCGTGCCAAGAAGCAGCCGGGTCTGCCTTCCATGCTGAGCACCCTCGCGGATCAGCCGTCCGGGCGCACCGCGGTTGCGACCGAAAACACGCGAGAGAGGTTGCGCTCTCGAGTCAGCGTTCGATTGGAGGGGCGGCGCCGAAGTAGTAGGCGCAGCGCGCGCCGCGACTCTCGACCGGTGTATCGGGGGAGCCTTCGGGCGTGCGTTTCTCGAGAAGGACCGGCAGGGACGCGTAGCTCCCGCCGCGGAGCGTGCGTCGGCACCGCGGTTGCTCCTCGGACATCGGGTCCACCGCGCCGGCGGAGAGCTGGTGGTGAATCTCGTTGTCGAAGCAGTCGCGAACGAACTCCCAATGATTTCCAGCCATGTCGCGCAACCCGAACGGGCTCGGCGCACCGAGCCCGCCCGGCGGCGAGGCGGCGAGGTGTCCGTCTGTCGGGTCTCCCGGGGCGGCCCACGGGCACTCTCTTCCGCAGTAGTTCGCCTCCCACCCGGTCCAGCGCTCGCCCCAGGGGAAGCGTCGTCCATTCGGTCCGCGCGCCGCGGCCTCCCACTCTGCGTCGGTCGGCAGCCGACCGCCGCGCCAGCGACAGAGCGCATCCGCTTCGTCCCATGTGGGCAGCATCGCGGGTCCATCTGCCATTCCGCTGTCGTCGAACGGCGGGCAGGCCCCTGCAGCGACGCAGCGCTGGTGCACCTCCCGCGTCACCTCGGTGCGGTCGAGGCAGAACGGCGAGAGCCGAACCGTGTTCGCGGGGCCCTCGTCGCCATACCACTCGTGAAGCTGCGCGAAGCCGTACCGCGCGCGAGCGAACCGGGTCGCGGCCTCGAGCGCTTCCGGCGGATACCCGTAGACGTAGGCGCCACCAGGGACGAAGCAGGCTCCTTCAGGACATGGGCCCTGCATGCACGTTCCATCGCCAGGGTGCGCCGTCGGCGCCGGGAGCCGCGAGGACCACACCCGGTTCGGTACGCCCCGAGCGCCCCCGTGGCGCCCCTCAACCGAGCGCGCCCGCACCAGTGGCGCGAGCGACGCCGCGAGGGTTTCGACGAGACGGTCGGTGCCCGTCGGCGTGGTGTGACACATGTCCCGAAAGACCGTCCGTCCGCCGCGCATCGCGGCGTCGGCGTCGGCGAGCCGCGCGCCGACCCGGCGCGACATCTCCCGGATACCGTCGTTGAGCGCGGTGCGCGCCGCGTCGTAGCGTCGAAGCTCGCCCAGCACGGGCCAGAACAGCTCGATCTCGGTGTTGTAGAAATCCAGATCGCCACTCGAGATCTCACCCGGAGCGGGCCCGGCATAGGTCGAGAGAACGAGGTCTGCGCCGAGCCGCCACGAGAGGCGCGCGAGCGACCAGAGGTGATTGAGGGGCAGACCGCGGGCGCTGCCCTCGATCCAGCGACGCTGCGCCGGCACCTCCCAGGGCGACCACCGGCCTCCCACGAGCGAACGCACGTTCTGCGAAGAACCTTCGCTCGGAAAGGACTCCTCGATGGGAAGACCGAGCCCGAGCGCGATCACCGCGCGCGCCCACGCGGTCGAGAGCACGATGTCGTTGCGCCCGGTGTAGACAACGATTACGTCGGGCTGCAACTCAGGAAGAAACCGGTCTGCGACGAACGCCATCGTGCGCGCCTGCGCCCCCGGGACGCTCAGGTTGAGGACCTCCGCCCGGCCCGCGCCGACGGAGCGATCGAGCAGCGACTCGACGCGCGCGTGCACGTCGCCAAAGAGCACCGAGTCTCCGAGCAGCACCACCCGCACGACGCCGGGGCGCCGGGCCGCGGGCGCCGTTGCTCTCGGGAACGCGCTGAGCGTCAGCGCGCCGTAGGTGCTCCAGCGCGGCGGCGCCTCGGGGTGCGCGATGTCGTGCACGGGCGCCGGGAAGCGCTCAGGCGGCTCGAACAATAGCTCGGGCGTGAGCCGCAGCGACATCGTGCGACTCGCCTCGAATCGCCGCGCAAGTTCGGGATGCCGCGCGAGCGCCCCGCGGAGCCGCCTCCACCGTTGGACGCGCATCGTGAGGATCACCAAGGCCGCCAGCGCCGTCAGCGTCGTCAACGCGGTCATCGCGCGAAGGGCTCGAAGCCGCCAGTTCGCAGCGGCTGATGAGCGTGGTCGCGAGGACATCGGCCGCGGGAGCGTTACCCCGCCGTCGGTCTCGTTGTCAAACGGCGCGGCGGGGCCGAGGCGCCCCCATCCAGCGTGTGTCGACCGGGCAACCGTCGGGCCGAACCTGCCGCTGCCTCTCGGCGCGCGCAAGGCCGCGCTTCGCGGCACCGAGGGCTTGACGACGACCCCTCCTTGGGATTCCACTGACGGCTACAGCCTCTGCGAGCAACTCGGCTGAAGAGGGAAGGTCCTGCGTGCAACACTCCAGTCCCGACGACTCCTGCGACCGGCTCTGTGCGGCGCGAGCCATGTCCTTGCGATCGCTGCGCGGAGCGACGTCGCTCTTGCTGGGGGCAGTGCTCGCCCTCGGTGCCTCGTCAGGCTGCAAGCGGAGTGATCCGGCTTCGGCGCGCCCGACATCCTCCCCGGCGCGGCGCCCCGAGGCCCCCCCGGCGCAGCCGTCGAACGAGGTCGACGCGCGCGTCGGGCAGATGCGCGACCACATCAACGCTCGGCCTGAGTTGCGTCGGCTCAACGCGGAAGAGGCGCTGTTCGCAGAGGTGCGGCGGGGGGTGCTCGCGCCGTGGCGGCAGGCCTGGGCGCGGCGCGAGGGCGCCGGGTACGCGGCGCTGGTGCGCGCGGGCGGCCTCGGCTGGGCGTCGGGTGAGCGCGTGCTGCGACGCGAGCGTGACGGCGTGCGGGAGTTCGAGTGGCGGCTCACCGCGGGCACTGACCCCGCGGCCGACGCACAGCGCTACCTGGAGTCGTTCGAGCAGGTCGACGACGTTCGCCTCGAGGCCCATCGCTTCGTCCCCAACGGCGACGCGGCGACGATGGACGTGAGCTACGACCTCCGCGGGAGGAGCGCTGGGGGCACGCGCCGCAACGACCGGGGATGGCTCGCCCTCACCCTCGCCAAGCGCGACGGGGCGTGGCGCGTGACGGGGATGACGCCGCGCGGCATGGAGAGCCTCGAGTCGTCGCGGGCGCCTGTGTTCGCCGTCGCGACGGCGTCAACAGGACTCGACCGTGTGCCCGTGGCTCACCGCTCCGAGGCGATCCGGCGGGGCGGCTACGCCCTCGCCGTGGCGGACTACAACGGCGACGACCAGCCCGACGTGCTGGTCGGCAACGAGGGGGCCGTGCAACTCTTTCGGAACGACGCCGGACGCTTCGAGGAGGTCTCCCGCGCGGCTGGGCTGCGCGGCGAGACGCGGGTGAAGTCTGCGGTCTTCGCCGACCTCGACAACGACGGTCGGCGTGACCTGGTGATGCTGCGATTCGTCGAGCGCACCACCCAGAGCGACGACCTCTCGGTATACCGCAACGCGGGCGACGGGCGCTTTGTGCACGTTCCTGACGCGCTGCCGCGCACGCGTGACTATGACCGCGGGATGCCCCTGGCCGTCGCCGATTTCGACAACAACGGCACGCTCGACCTCTACCTGGGCTTCCCCGGCGCGCGCGACTTTACGAACAACCTGAACCGTGGGGCCCGCTCTGAGGGCCTTGTGTCGCAGGGCCTCTGGCTCAACGACGGGGGCTGGCGCTTCCGCGAGTCGTCTTCCGACAGCACGCTCCTGCGAGATCGGCAGGTCTACCCGCACGCAACCCTCGTCGCTGACTTCGACGGCGACCACCGCGTCGACCTTCTGGTCATTGATGACAGCGGCCAGATGAGCCCGCTCTACCGCAACGATGGCCGCGCCCAGTTCACCCACGCGAACGCCGCGGCGGGAATCAACGGCAGCGGTTGGAGCATGGGGGCCTCGGCGGGCGACTACGACGGCGACGGCGACATCGACGTCGTCACCACCCACATCGACCTCCTCGACGGTCTGCGCATGGCCGCGAGTGCCGAAGGACGCGAGAGCGACCCGCAGGTGGCCGAGCGCCTGGCGATGGTGCGCCGCGACATGCGCGGGAGCCTGCTCTATCGAAACCGTGGCGACGGAAGCTTCGAAGAGGTCGCGCAGCAGGCCGGCCTCGGCTGGGTCGGCGAGGGCGCCGCCGGTGCCGAGTGGATCGACTACAACAACGACGGCAACCTCGACCTCTACGTCTCCAACGGTCTCTGGTCCGGCGGCGAGGAGGAGTTCTCGTCGCTGTTCCTCCGCGCTGCGGTGCTCAACAACGACACGGCAGCGTGGGAGCCGCTCAATGAAGTGACGCGGCTCAACCCCCTCATCCGACGGACGGTGGAGCCCAACCCGATGCTGACCGTGCTGCGCGAGTTCCGCGGGCACATCGAGGGCGGAGGCGCGCTCGGCGACCGCCCCACGCTCTCCATGGCGGGCTATCAGCGCAACAAGCTCTTTCGCAACAACGGCGACGGCTCCTTCACCGACGTGGGCTACCTCGAGGGCGCCGACCGAACCGAGGACGGCTACGTCATCGCGCCGGCCGACATCGACAACGACGGCCGGCAGGACCTCGTGCTGCGCCACTGCGACCCCGCCCCCGGCCTGAACTTCGAGAGCGTGACGGTGCTTCGCAACGTCGGGACCACTGGCAACTCGCTGCGCATCGCCGCGCGCGGCAGCCTGAACAGCACCGATGGGTACGGCGCCACCGTCACTGCGTGGGTCGGCGGGCGGCGCATCGTCCGGGAGATCCGCGCGGTCAGTGGCGCGGTGCAGGCCGAGCCGGTCGCGTTTATCGGCCTCGGCCCGGCCTCGCGCGCCGAGCGGGTCGAGATTCGCTGGCCGACGGGTGCGACACAGGTGCAGCGCGATGTGGGCTCGGGCCGCGTGGTGGTGCGCGAGGTCCGCACTGAGACCCGTCTGGCGAACCGCTAATCCCAAGTCCGTACCGCTGGTGGGCGAGATCGTCGCGGGCGACGGCGCCACCGTCACGATTCGCAGCGGATCCTCTCGACCACCACCGTCGTCAGCAAGGTGGGATCACGACCTCACCGATCACCGGCAGCGAAGCCCCGACCATCGCGCGCGGCCAGAGGACCTTCGGCCGCGCCAGCCGCCCCCTCGGGCTCCTCCCCCAGCAGCAGGCGCTGCAGCAGCGGATTGACGAACATGCCTTGGGGATCGACCCCCGACTCGCGCCACGCGGCGAGGAATCGTTCCAATCGATCGCCCAATCGCTCACGCGAGAGGGCCGTGATCCCGGGGACATGTTCGAACTCCTTTGCCCAATGGGGAAGCGCCCCGGGGATCTTCATCCATTCTGCGCAGAGCTCCGCCGAGAACTGCGCCCAGCCGCGCGCGCGGCCCGCACATCGTGCCTCGATGAAGCACGTCACCCCTGGTCCGTACGCCGCGGACAACAACGCCTCGCTCGGGCCGATGAAGCGCACGTTCACGGCCAGGTTCAGCGGATCCATCCCCCGTGCCTGATAGGCCTTCGTAAGCCGCACCGTCGCGGCCCATGCGTCGCTGAACGCTCCCAGGTCTGGGCTCACCTTGAAGCCAACCTCCACGGCGC
>JBILLI010000521.1:0-5668 GCA_044376155.1 Polyangiales bacterium | reverse complement strand
CCGCGGCGCGGTGACGCTCTCGGGCGCGCGCGCCTCGCTCACGCCCGAGGAGGTCGCGCAGGCCGTGGTGGGCGGCGCGGCCTTGCCGGAGGTGCGCGCACGGGCGGGAGGTGCACGCGGCGAGGTCGCGCTCGCCGTGGAAGACCTCACGGCGCCCGGGCTGCAGGGGGTGTCGCTATCGGTGCGCGCGGGCGAGGTGCTCGGGGTCGCGGGGGTCGAGGGCAACGGGCAGCGGCCGCTCGCAGAGGTCATCGCCGGGGTGCTCGCGCCCACCGCGGGCCGGGTGCGCGTGGGCGGCGCCGAGGTGACCCGCGCGTCGGTCAGCGCCCGACGCCTCGCCGGTCTGCGCTGGGTGCCCGAGGACCGCGAGCGCCGCGGGCTGCTCCCCGACCTCACGGTGGCCGAGAACGTGTGCATGGGGGACCCGCGCCTCGCGGCGGGGGCCGCGGGCTTTCATCGGGGTGACGCAGAGGCCCTGGCGCGCAATGTGATCGAACGCTTCGACGTGCGCCCGCGGGAGGTCTCGGTGCGCCTGGGCGACCTCTCCGGCGGCAACCAGCAGAAGGTGCTGGTGGGCCGGGAGCTCCTCACGCCGCCCGTGGTCCTGGTGGTGTCGCAGCCCACGCGGGGGGTCGACCTGGGCGCGTCGGCGCGCATCCGCGAGGCCCTGCGCGAGGCGCGGGACGCGGGCGCGGCCGTGCTGCTGATCTCGTCGGAGCTCGACGAGCTGCGGGCGCTGAGCGACCGCGTGGTGGTGCTCCGCGGGGGCGCGGTGGCCGCGGAGATGCCGGTCGACGAGGCCACCGACGACGCGCTGGGCGCGGCCATGCTGGGCGGCGTGGGCTGAGGCTGCGCCCGCCGACGTCCCCTCGCACACGCCCCGAAGCCCGCGCGTCGGGGTAACCTTCGCGGATGTCTCCCGCACTCCGCCGCGCACTCCGTGCGTCGCTCGTCGCGCTGCTCACGGTGACGCTGTGGGCCGCGGGCTTCGTCGCCGTGCTGCGCCTGGAGCCGCGATGAGCGCCCCTGCCCGCCCGCGCGTCTGGACCTCCCTCGTGGCCTTCGCGCTCTACCTCGCGGCGGTGGTCGTGGGCACCGGGCTCACCCTCGCGCTCTACCTCGGCGTGCGCGCCGACCCCGCGCACCTCGACGCGGCCTTCACCCTCGACGCGATCAACGCCGCGGGGCGCTCGCTCTCGGGGATCCTCCTCGCGGGGCTGGTGTCGTCCCTCGCGGGCGCCGGCGTCGCGGTGGGCGCCGCGAGCCTCTCGCCGAAAGGGATCCGCGCGCGCCTGCGCCTGGCCCTCACCCCGCGGTTGCTCTGGCTCGCCCTCGCGACCTCGCTCGCGCTGCTCGGCACGGGCGCGCTCTCCACCGCCATCACCCGGGCGTTGCACCTCGAGAACCGCGGCACGCTGCCGTTGATCCGCGCGGCGCTGCGCGGCCCATCGCCGCCGATGCTCGCGCTCGCGGTGCTGATCATCGGCGTCGCGGCGGGCGCGGGGGAGGAGCTGTTCTTTCGCGGATACCTCCTCACGCGCCTCGCGCAGCGGTGGCGCCCGTGGGTGGGCAACGCGGTGGTCGCGCTGCTCTTCGCGCTGATGCACCTCGACCCGGTGCACTCGACCTTCGCGTTCTGTGTGGGCATCTCCCTGGGGTGGGTCTCGCTGCGCGCGCGGAGCATCTGGCCCACGGTGCTCGCCCACATCGCCAACAACACCCTCAGCGTGGTGGGCACCGCCACCGAGACGGGCGAGGACCACGCGCCCCTGCTCGCGCTCTTCGCGGCCGGGCCCTTGATGGTGACCCTCGGGCTGGGGCTCGTCGCGCGGCTCACCCGGGGTACAGTGCGCGGCGATGAGCACCTACCGACGTGATCCCGTTCGCGCGCCGAAGCTCTCGGGCACGGCGCTGAAGGCGATGGTCGCGGCCATCGAGTCGCCGCTGGGGGCGCCGGTGATCGACCAGATCCTGCGCGACTCGGGCTTCGAGCGCTTTCGCGACGCCGACCCCGGCGCCTCGCCCATGCAGTGCCCCCTGCCGCGCCCCGCGCCCGAGCCGACCGACAGCGCGCGAGAAGCCTTGTGCGACAAGGCGTTGGAACCTGTCTCGGCGCCCGCCACGTCGTCGCTGACCACCGTGCGCGCGCTGCGCGAGGCCTACCGGGCAGGGCTCTCTCCCGTCGACGTCCTCGCGCGGGTGCACGCCGCCGTGGACCGCTTCGAGTCGGTCGACCGCCTCGGGCTCTTCATCGCGCGGCACCCCGACGAGTCCCGCCGCGACGCCGAAGAGAGCGCGCGGCGGATCTCCGAGGGCGCCGCCCGCTCGGCCCTTGAGGGGGTCGCAGTGGTGATCAAAGACGAGGTCGACGTGCAGGGCTACGCCACCACGCTCGGGACGAAGTTCCTGCGCGACGTGGCCCTCGCCGACGCGACGATCAGCGCGCGGCTGCGGGCCGCGGGCGCGGTGATCGTGGGCAAGGCGAACATGAACGAGATCGGGATCAACCCCATCGGGCTCAACCCCCACTGGGGCGCCGCGCGCAACCCCTGGGACCGCGGGCGCATCACGGGCGGCTCGTCGAGCGCCAGCGCCGCCGCGGTGGCCGCCGGGGTCGCGCCCATCGCCATCGGCGCCGACGGGGGCGGCTCCATTCGCATCCCCGCCGCGCTCTGCGGCATCGTGGGGCTCAAGGCCACCCACGGGCGCGTGCCCGAGACCGGCGTGCCCGCGCTCTGCTGGAACGTCGGCCACGCGGGCCCCATGGGGCTCACGGTGGACGATGTGGCGGCCTGCTACGCGATCATCGCGGGCGACGACGGGCACGACCCTGCATCCTTCGGGCAGCCCGCGCCGACCCTCGACGACCTCGCCCGGGGTGACCTCCGCGGTCTCCGCGTGGGCCTCGCGCGCCCCTTCTTCGAAGACGCCGACCGCGACGTGGTGCAGCGCTGCGAAGACGCCCTGCGCGCCCTCACCGACGCGGGCGCCACGGTGCACGAGGTGCCCGCGCCGACGCTGAACAACGTGCTGTGGGCGCACTCGGTGATCATCCTCTCGGAGATGCGCGAGGCGATGCTCCGTCACCTCCGCGACGGCGCCGCCCGCTTCGGGCTCGACTCGCGCACCAACCTCGCCATCGCGTCGCGCTTCACCGCCACCGACCTCGTGCACGCGATGCGGCACCGCCACCGCATCACCCGCGACACCCTCGACACCCTGCGCGCGGTCGACGTGCTGATCACGCCGAGCACGGCGATCACCGCGCCGCCCATCCCCGAGCGCGCGCTGCCCGACGGCGAGTCGAACCTCCCCGTGGTCGACGCGCTCATGCGCTTCGTGCGCGTGGCGAACCTCACGGGATTCCCCGCGATCTCGGTGCCCGCGGGCTACGACGCCGCGGGCCTGCCCGTGGGCGTGCAGCTCATGGGGCGCCCCTGGGAGGAGCACACCCTCCTGCGCGCCGCGCGGGTCATCGAGGCCACCGTTCCCCGCCGCGTGCCCGCGCACCACGCCGCGGTGCTCTGACCGGCATTGACCGCCGCCCACGCGACGCGCGAGCGTACGGGCACCATGCGACCCTCGAGCCTTCGCCCTCTCCTCGCCACCCTCGCGTGCCTTGCGGGCTGCGGCGATGCGACCTCCGCGGTTGACGGGGGCGGCCCCGCGGTCGCGGTCGACGGGGGCGCGATGGACGCCTCCGCCGCGTGTCAGATGGCCGCCGAGGCCGCGCTCAGCGAGGTCAGCGTCGAGGCCGCGTGGTGGGAGGGCGAGCCCGCGCCCGCGGCCACCGCGTTGCCGTCGCTGCGATCACTCCCCGCCTCGTGCGGCGCCCTCGTGGGCAGCGCGCCGTGGATCACCGTCGACCCGGTCACCGGTGCCGTGACCCTCTCGCCGGGCGCTCTGCCCACGGGGTTGCACACGGGCGCCCTCGAGGTCCGCGCGGGGAGCGCCGTGCTCGCGAGCGCGCCGGCCCGGCTGCGGGTGTTGCGTCCCGCGCCCGCGGGGTCCGCGCGGCGGGTGCTGGTGGTGGGCATCGACGGCGCGCGCCCCGATGCGATGGAGGCGGCGAACACCCCGTGGTTCGACTTCTTGCGGCGCCACGGCGCGTACACCGCCGACGCGCGAACGCAGCTGAACGGCCCGACGAAGAGCGCGCCGGGGTGGCTCTCGGTGTTCACCGGGGTCTCGCCCGCGCGGCACCGCGTGGTGGCCAACGGGGAGTACACCAACCGCGACGGGTCGCACCGCACCTTCGCGGCGCGGGCCTTCGACGCGGGGCGGCGGGTGGTGGTCTCGAGCGCGTGGCCCGAGATCACCAGCAACATCGTCGAGCCCGACGTGGCCCTGGAGCGCGCGTTCAACTTCGACGCCACCGGCGCGACGTGGCTCGCCACGCGGCTGCGCACGACCGACGCGGACGTCTATGTGCAGCACTTCGACCAGGTCGACGGCACGGGCCACGGCTCGGGCTTCTCGCGCGACAACCCGAACTACATCGTCGCCATCGAGCGCGTCGATGCGCTGCTCGGGCGCCTGCTCGACGGGGTGCTCGCGCGCCCGAACGTCGCCCGCGAGGACTGGCTCGTGGTGATGACCACCGACCACGGCGGGCGCGGCAACGACCACGGCCCCATGGACGCCGACAACCAGACGATCTGGTTTTTGGTTGCGGGCACGTCCATCCCCCCGGGGGCGCTGCCCGCGGGGCAGACCTCGCAGATGGACGTGGCGCCGACGGTGCTGCGTTGGATCGGCGTGAACCAGGACCCGGCGTGGGCGTTGGACGGGGTCGTGCGCGGGATTCCCTGAAGGTCGCGCGCAGGCGTGAGGTTGATGCGACGTTGGGGCCACTGCTAGCGTCGTCTCGATGATCCGTTCGTTGCGCTACGAGAACTTCCGCAGCTTTCAGCGCGCGACCCTCCCGCTGTCTTCGCTGACTCTCCTCGTCGGCCCCAATGCGTCGGGCAAGAGCAACGCGCGGGAGGGTGTCCAGGTGCTGTCGTGGATCGCGCAGGGGCGACGACTCGACGAGATCATGCGCTCGCTCCGAGAGCGGGAGATCGGGGTGCGCGGGCGCTTCAGCGACCTCGGGTTTCGCGACGCGAAGCGGGTGGGCTTCGAGGTCTCCGTATCGCCCTACTACGAATGGTCGATCGATCTCGCGGTGGACAGCGCGGGGCTTCGCGTCGCCGCAGAGGCGCTGCGGTCCTACGAGTCCGTTCCGCTCTTTCATGTGCACCAGTCCGCAAGTGGGCTCCAACACGACATCGCCATCGCGTACAATAACTTCAAACGGGGCGGTAAGAAGCCGACGATCCCCGGCACAGATCTGCAAGCCGTGCTGACCCAGCTCGGCACCCCAGCAGCTTTTCGTCACCAGGACCGACGCTCGATGACGGTGATCCCGTCCGCGGCACGACATGTCAGCACGGCCCTTGCCCAGGTGGTGCTCCTCGACCCCAATCCGCACGCGATGCGGGGTGAGAGCTTCGTCGAGGATGTGGTGCTCCGTCCGGACGGGGCCAACGTGTCGAGCGTACTCTTCCACCTCTGTCAGTCCCCGACCGGCAAGGACGCCATCCTCCGCTTTCTGCAGAAGCTCCCCGAGCGCGACATCGCTGACATCGCCTTCATCGAGAGCGCGCGACAGCAGGTGATCTTGCAG
>JBILLI010000372.1:0-7305 GCA_044376155.1 Polyangiales bacterium | reverse complement strand
CGCAGAGGTTCGGCGCGTTGGGCGAGGTCGGGTCCTGCTCGTAGTAGGCGACGGGCTGGAAGCTCAGACCGCCGAAGAGCGTGCCGAACCAGCGCATGCCCCAGTCGGGGTTGTCGACGAGGTTCTGCGACCAGTCGACCCGCATGTACTCCCGCTGAAACCACGGGCGGTCGGACATGTTCTCGGTGACGATGTTGCTCTCTTCACCGGTGGTGGGGTTGTACATCCGGCGCACGTCGAAGTGCGACTGGATGCGGTACGCCGCCACCACGAGGCCGCCCTGGTAGACCCGCTGGCCGACGGCGCGCGCGCCGTCCTGCCCGGTCACATGCTCGTACGACTTGCGCGCGAGCAGGACGTTCTCCTGCACCTCCCAGATGATCCGGTCGGTGTCATCGTAGGTGCCGACGGGCATCAGGTTGTTCGACCCCGACGACGCCACGATGTAGTTGTTGATGTAGAACTCCGGGTTGTCCTGCTGGCTCCGGAGGTCCTGGCCGACGAAGAAGCGCTTCTCCAGACGTCCCGGCTGAAGCTGGGAGATCGGGTCGCGCTCCTGGGCGCAGTCGGCGTTGCCGACCGCCAGGCCACCCAGCAGCACCATCGCGAGCGAGCGCGTCGACGTACGCCCTCTCAGGCGTGCGCCGCGGGTGCCGCGGGCTGCAATTCTGTCCTCATGACCGGTCATCGAGAAATCACCTCCACTCAGAGTATTCAGGGGCCCTGACGCAACAGGGGTGCCACGGTCAGAGGGCCGCGCGACGCGCGAGCGACAGGCGGCCGGATCGTGGCCCGTTAGTTTCCTAACCGAAGGGCGCGCGGAACATACCGCCAGAATCCGCGCGAATGGAATGGGGGGGCGGGGCGACGCGTTGAGCGCCCCTACGCCTGCCCGAGAACCCAGCGCGCGAGGCCTTCAACCCGCACCCACACCGCGCCGTGGGCGCCGAAGCCCACGCGGAGCTCCCCCGGGGTGCGTCCGCCGATAGCGTCCAGGTAG
Source organism: Polyangiales bacterium (assembly GCA_044376155.1). Classification (GTDB taxonomy): domain Bacteria; phylum Myxococcota_A; class Polyangia; order Polyangiales; genus JAWKRB01. The sequence continues at coordinate 6,305 of JBILLI010000372.1, read as the reverse complement.
CCCGCCAGGGCGGCCGCGCCGAGGCCTGACACCGGGTCTTCGCCCCGCGCGTCCTCGGCGGTAAGGCTCCGCGCCGAGACCTCGCCGGTGGCCTCGACGTGCGCCACGAGCGCCGCGTCGTGACGTGCCTTGCCCAGCACCTCCCGCCACACGGCAGGGTCCAACCGCGCGGACCGCAGCGCCGCGGGGCTGACCACGGGGATCACCATCACGTTGGGTCCGCACGACACCGCCCGCACGGGTCGCGCGGGGTCGAGAGCGTCGAGGGCGAGGCCCAGGGCCCGGGCGGCGAGGCCAGGGTCGTCGAGGTCCTGCGTGCCCACCACCACCGGCGGGACCTCCACCTGCCACGCCCTGTCGGCCGGGAGCACCCGGGTCGCGGTGACACCCTCCTCGAAGGTGCCCCCTTCGCCCCGCAGCGCCGCGACCGCCAGCGCGCCCTCCACCGAGCGCGGGAGCTCCTTTGCCCGGGTGAAGGTGCGCAGCCGCAGGACACAATCCTCGCGTCGCGGCGGCAGCACGACGCACACCCGCTGCGCGCCCTCCGCCCGCGGATCGCCCCACAGCGCCGCGGGGTCTGCCGCCCCGTGGTGCACCGCGACGATCACCGCGCCGTCGTGCACCGCCACACGCTCGAGGACCGGGCTCACGCGCCGAGCCCCGCGCGGTATCGTCGCCCGATCTCGGCGAGGCCCTCGTTCAGGGTCACCCTCGGCGCGTAGCCCAGCACCGCGCGGGTGCGGGTGATGTCGAAGCCCCCGTGGCGCAGCACGTAGCCCACCGCCGCGCGCGTAAAGGCCGGCGGCCGACCCGTGACCCGCGCGCCGAGCTCCATCGCCGCACCGATCACCTTCGCGGCCCCGCGCGAGACGGCGCGACGCGGCCGCGGGAGGTCACACGCGTCGGCGAGGCGGGTGAAGTACTCACCCACGGTGCAGTCGGCGTCGTCGGTGACGATGAAGGTGTCGGCCCGCGCCTCGGGCGTTGCGAGGGCGAGGAGGATCCCGTCGATGAGGTTCTCCACGTGCACGTGCGCGAAGTGACCGACGCCGCCCTCGACGAGCACCATCTGCCCGCTCGCCATGAGCGCGAGTGGGCGACGCACCCAGGGCACACACCCCACGCCGTAGACGTCCCCCGGGCGCACCACCGTGATGGGCGCGCCGCGCGCCGCGAGGTTGCGGGCCTCACGCTCACCCGCGGCCTTCGTGTCGCTGTACGCGTCGCCCGCGCCCACGGGGGGAGCCGAGGCGTCGGCCCGTGGGCCCGCGTCGAGGCCCATGGCCGCGATGCTGGAGATGTGCACGGCCCGGGTGACCCCGCGCTCGCACACGCCCTCCAGCAGCGCCCGGGCGCCCGTGACGTTCACCGACTCGAAGTCGGCGCGGGGGCCCCAGTCCCCCACCTTCGCGGCGAGGTGCACGGCCCACGTGGGGCGCAGCCCCTGGAGCCCCTGTCGCACGGAGCCCTTGTCGCGCAGGTCGATGCGAACGTACTGGGCCCCGGCGGGGAGCGTCGCCGGCGGCGTGAGGTCGGCGAGGATCACCTCGCGCCCGGCCTCCAGCAATCGACGCGTGAGGTGCGCGCCGATGAAGCCTCCGGCGCCCGTGAGCAGAAACGATCCCTCCGGCGGTCGCGGCGCCACGCTCATCGCTCAGCCCGCGCGCTCGGCGCTGGGCTCGACGGCCTGGGCGGCGCTCTCCACCGCAGACTCGGCGGCGGCGCGCGCGTCGGCGATGCGCAGCTCCGCGGCGGCGCGGGCGTCGGCGAGGCGCTGCTCCGCGTCGGCGATGCGGGTCTCGGCGGCGGCGCGGGCGTCGGCGAGGCGCTGCTCCGCGTCGGCGATCATCTGCTCGGCGGCGGCGCGGGCGTCGGCGAGGTGCTGCTCGGCGACCACGCGGGCGCCCTGGAGCGTCTGCCCGGCGGCGAGCTTCGCCTCGTTGAAGCGCTGCCCCGCGGCCGCGCGCGCGTCGGCGAGGACCATCTTCGCGTCGCGCACCCCGGCGAACGCTGGCGTGAGCATGTGCTGCGGCGGACGGCGGAGATCCCGCACGAGGCCGAGCGCACCAAGCCCCCGCAGGAGGTAGAAGCTCGCGTCGACCTCCCACCAGAAGAAGCCCTGGTTCGCGCTGTTCATGTAGTGATGGTGGTTGTTGTGCCACCCCTCGCCCATGGTGATCAGCGCGAGCACGAAGTTGTTCCGCGAGGTGTCGGTGGTCTCGTAGCGGCGCGAGCCCCAGACGTGCGCGAGGGAGTTGATGAAGAAGGTGCAGTGCCAGAGCACCACCGTGCTCACCCCCGCGCCCCACACCACGCCGCGCCAACCATCCACGAGGTAACACAGCGCGGTCATTACTGCCCCGGGCACCCAGTGGTGCCGGTCGATCCAGCGCAGCTCGGGGAACTTCGCGAAGTCAGGGATCAGCGCGTAGTCGGTGCCGTCGTGGTCGGGCGCGACGATCCAGCCCATGTGGCTGTACCAGAAGCCCCGGCGCACGGGCGAGTGCAGGTCGCGCTCGGTGTCGCTCCAGCGGTGGTGCCGACGGTGCAGCCCGGCCCACCACAGGGGACCCTTCTGCACGGCCGACGCGCCGAGCCAGGCCAGCACGAACTGCCCCGCGCGGGAGGTCTTGAAGGCGCGGTGGGCGAAGTACCGGTGGTACCCCGCGGTGATGCCGAACATGCGCACCCAGTAGAGCGCCACGGCGAGGAGCACCGCGCGGCTCGACGCGCCCACCACGAAGGGCAGGGCCAGCGAGAGCACGTGGATGATCACGAAGAGCGACAGGGTGAGCAGCGTCGCCGGGGAGTAGCGCTTGGGCGGGGCGGAGGGCGGCATGGCGGAGGGGGAGGCGGTCCTCTCTGCGCGCACGCCCGTCGCAACCGCCTGGTGGGGGGTGCGGGGCTCCTTCGCGCGCCTCGCGTGTGCCACGAATCCGCCCGCCTGGCCATAGGGGACCGCGCGTCGCGGCGCGTCGGCGCCTTGTATCCGCGCTTCGCCGTGCTCTATCGTGCGCGCCCGCGGGGCCCCGCACCGCCCTCCCCTGACGCGCCCGCCCCCCGACACGAGGACCGACCCGATGGCCAGCAATGATCCGAGCGACCTGAGTGACCTCCCCGATGTGCCCGATGGGCCCGACGAGCGCGTCGATGACGGGCCCATGGTGAGCGACGACGAGGCGGTGAAGAAGATCAACCGCCGGGTGTCGCCGGTGGGGTGGCTCGGGCTCATCGCCGTGCTCGGCGCCGGCGGCGCGACGGGGTATTCGATGTACCAGTCCGCCCAGCAGCAGTCCGTCGAAGACGCCCAGAAGGACCGCGGCCGCGCCGACCTCCAGGCCATCATCGACCGCAACCTCCCGCCCGCGGAGACCGCCGCGGCGGTGCGCGAGGTCTACCAACGGTACACCGCCGAGAGCGTGCGCCAGCCCGCCCGGCGCGTGCTCGCAGGCCTGCGCGACCCGCAGTCCGTGCCCATGCTCATCGACGGCCTCGCGTCCCCCGGAGCGCCGCGGGCGCAGGCGGCGATGGGCCTCGCGGAGATCGGCATGCCTCACGCCGAGGCCGCGCGCGGGCGGCTCCTGCAGATCCTCCCGACGACCGAGCCCACCCTCGACCAGGTCGAGGTGGTGTGGGCCCTGGTGGTGGTGAACGAGCCCTCGGCGTGGCCGAAGATCCGCGAGCTCCTCGAGAACGGGCGGCTGCAGCAGGTGAAGACCCTCGGGCAGCGCAACGCCTTCGACCCCGCGCTGGTGGCCCGGGTGGCGGGCGTGGCCCACCTCGTCGAGCTCGCCAACGGCAACACCGCCGCGGGCAAGCGCCTCGCCGCGCTGACCCTCTCGGAGCTCGCCACCCCCGAGGTGGTCGAGCCCCTCACGAACCTCGTGCGCAGCGGGGACCGCGAGGCCGCGCGGCTCGCCGCCATCGGGCTCGGTCGCTGCGGCGTCACCAGCGCGGTGCCCACGCTGTTGAACTTCCTCCAGGGCAACGCCGACGACCGCGACGGGGTGCTCACGGCCCTCGCGTCGAGCGCGGGCGCGCAGGGCCTCGCGGCGGTGATCCACGGGTCGTCGGACCTGGGCATTCGCTCCAACGCCACGCGGCTGCTCCGCGCGCAGCAGGACCCCGACGCCGGCGACGCCCTCTTCGAGGCGCTCCAGGCGGCGACGGGCACCGAGCTGCAGGCGCAGCAGATGAAGCGCGACGCGGTCTTCGGCCTCGCCGAGATCGGTGACCCCCGGGCGGTCGATGGACTCGTGCAGTACGTGCAGTACGGGCTCTCGCACCTCGACCCCAACAGCACGCAGGAGGCGAAGCTCGCGCTGGAGCAGATCCGTCGCATCCCGGGCGCGGCGACGCGCGCGAAGGACGCCCTCGTGGCCGTGCTCCGCGACCCCCACAGCGACGCGATGCGCACGCCCGTGCTCATGGCCCTCGCCACCGCGGGCGACCCCTCCCTCGGCGCGCAGATCTCGCCCTTCCTCGCGCAGACCGACGCGCAGGACGGCGCCGCCGTGGCGCTCTGCATGCTCCGCGCGCCCGACTGCTTCTCGCGCGTGCTCGCGCAGGTGCGGATGCCCGCGGGGCTGCGCATGGTCGAAGAGACCATTCGCGACGAGCCGGTGAACATCTCCCGCCGCAACGCGATCCGCGCGCTGGGGTGGATGACCTGGGGCAGCGCGCCGGTGCCCGCCGCGGGTCGCGCCGCGGCCATTCGCGAGCTGCGCCGCATCGTCGAAGACGCCAACGACCGCCGCGGGCTGCGCGAAGACGCCGGGTACTCCCTCGCGGCCATCGCCGACGACGCGACGCTCACCGAGATCGGCACGCGCGCCACCACCGAGTCGGTGCCCATCGAGACGCGGCTCTATTACATCTACGCCCTGCGCGGGCGCTCGACGCCGCAGGTGGCGAACCGCCTCGTGGAGACCTACCTCCGCCGCGGGGTGAACCCCGACCTCATGGGCGCGGCCGCCATCGCCGCGGGCTTCGGCGCCGACGACTCCACCGCGCAGATCCTGATGCGCCTGCTGGAGGCCAACGAGAACGACGGCAACCTCCGCTTCGCCGTGGCCACCGCGGCGATCCTCGGCGGCAACGTGCGCACGTCGCAGAAGCTCGTGGACCTGCTCGCCGCCAACGATGAGCTCGCGGGCACGCTGCGCAACGCCTTCGCGCCGCGCGCCGCGGGCCGCGGGGGCAACGAGACCGTGCAGGAGAACTGGTCCCTGCTGCCCATCACCCGACCGATGTTCGAAGACGGGCGGATCTTTCGCCGGGTCGAGATCGCGACGATCCTTGAGACGGGGCGCGGCAACACGCACTTCAGCTTCGCGCTCTCGCAGCTCACCACCCGCCTCAAGTCGGGATGGGAGAACGCCCAGGGGATGACCGCGTTCGAGATCCGCACCGCCCTGCGCGACGCGGCCCTCGGAGACAACGCCGAGCGCCGCGACCTCGCGTTCCGCGCGCTGCGGTTCATCACCGACCGCGGCACCCTCCACGCCCTGCGACGGCAGACCCGCAACCCCGCCGCGGCTGAGCGCGCGCGCCGTGAGCTCGCGGAGATGAGCGGCGGGTGAGCGTGCGCGGGGCGTCGGCCCTGGCCCTGCTGTGCTGCGCCTTCGGGTGCAGCACGCCCGCGCCCTACACCCTCCCGGGCACGGCCCCCCGCGTCCGCGCGTCGTCGGGCGGCGCGGCGACGGCGCCCCCCGCGCCGAGCGCGTCCGAGCCCGCGCCGAGCTTTCTCCCCCTCGATCCCCACTGCCAGCGCGGCGCGCCCGAGACCTGCGACGGCGTCGACGAGGACTGCGACGGCACCATCGACGAAGGCTGCGGGTATGGCCCCGGCGCGGTGCAGGTGACCGCGTCGTGGGAGACCGGCGCCGACGTCGACCTCGCCGTCACCGATCCCCGCGGAGAGACCGTCTCGGCCACCCATCGCCGCGTGTCCTCGGGCGGCGAGATCGACCGCGAAGCCCGCGCAGGATGCCCCCGGGTCGACGCCCTCGCCGTCGAAGACGTGCGCTGGCCCGAGGGCGCCCCCGCCGGGCAATACACCGCCCGCGTGCACATCTACGACGACTGCGCCGTGCGAACCACCACCCCCGTGACCCTCTCGGTCTCCGCGCGCGGCCGATCCCTCGGCACCTGGCGCGCCACCTTCGTGCGCACCGGACAGAGCGCCGAGCTGCGCTTCGACGTGCCCTAGTGTCGCGAGTCACAAGAAAGGGCCGGATGCGAAGGAGCCGCAAGCGCAGCAAGGCGTGACGACCGCCGCGTGGCTGAGCCACGCAAGGGAGGAG
>JBILLI010000178.1:0-11874 GCA_044376155.1 Polyangiales bacterium | reverse complement strand
CGGTGGTGTGCCCGGCGCGACACTAGCGAGGCGACCGGAAAGTCCCCTGTCGGTCTGCATCAGATCCGCGTCGGCTGGCGGCGTTGCGCCGTCTCGACGGGCAGCGTTGCGCGTCTTCGACGACGCGCCTTGCCGGACTCGCGTCTCTTCGCAGCCCTCGGGGCACTTTCCGGTCGCCTCTCTGGAACACGCCCACGCTGGCACGAACATCGCTGTTCACCGCACGAACCCCGGTCGTCACCCTGTCAGAAATGGGCCCAAAGCCCGTTCTCTCCGCGATGGCCCCAGGGCGCGCTGTTCGACAGATCAAACACCCCTGTTCGATCTGTTCGAGCCGCCGAACAACGGTGAGGACGGAGATGGAGTCAGAGAACCTGGTTGCGCCGGGGCGATCGCGTTTCGCGGTGGCCAACGACGACGCCGTGCGGGCGGTGGCCCCGCTCGACCCCTTCGACCTGCTCCCGACGCCCACCCTGTTGCTCGACGCCGCGGGCGAGATCGTGCGCGCGAACCTCGCGTGGCGCGAGGACCTCGACCTCGGCGGCGCGCTCCTCGGGGGCGGTCTGCGTCGGCCCTACGAGCGCGTGGTGCGGGGGCCCGGGGCGGCCTCGGCGAGCGCCCTCGTGCAGCGGGTGTTGCGCGGCGCGGCGCGGGCCGAGGAGGTGCTCCCCTGGCACGGCGCGCAGCGGGAGCGCTGGCTCTCGGTGGAGGTCTCGCGGGTGGCCGGCGACGGCGCGCTGGTGGAGCACCGCGATGCCACGTCCTCCCAGCGCGCGGCGCGCCGGGCCATGATCGACGCGCGGCTCGCGTCGACGCCCTCCCCCGCGCGCTCCGAGGAGACCCTGCGCTGGCTCTGCGGCGTGATGGGCTGGTCCCTCGCCGCGGTGTGGAGCGCGTCGGCGCAGGGCGCTTCGCTCGCGCTGAACCTCGTCGCCGCGGACCGTCGCCTCGCCCGAGGCTGGGCGGTGGTCGAAGAGACCCGCGGCGCGGTGATGCGCGCGTGGCGCGAGGGCGCGCCGGTGTGGGCCGCGCCCGAGACCCGCGGCGAGATGGCCCTGCTGCGGGAGTGCCTGCGCGATCGATCCCGCGAGGTGCGGGCCGTGCTGGCGGTGCCTTGTGAGGGCGGCGTGGTCACGCTCTACAGCCCGCACGAGCGCGCCCCCGACGAGGCGCTGCGGGCCCTGCTCATGGTGCGCTTCGGCCGCGCGGCAGGCCTCCCGGCGTCCCCGCGGCCGGAGGTCGCGGTGCGCGCGCGGGTGACGCTCGCGGCCCTGAGCGAGGCGCCGGTGCTGCTGTACGGCGAGGCGCACACGGGCAAGCGCACGCTGGCCCGGGAGATCCACCGCCTGGGCGCGCGCGCCGAGCGCCCGCTGCTGACGGTGCCGAACGACGCCACCGAGGAGCGCCTCGCGGGCCTGGAGCGGTGGGAGGGCGACGCCCGGGAGCGGATCGTGGGCCTCGCGGCGCGCGCCCGCGGCGGTGTTCTGTTGATCGAAGACCTCGACGCGCTCTCGCCCGCGGCGCAGCGCTGGCTCGGCGAGGCGATGAGCGAGGGGCGCTACCTCCCGCCCGGCGCGAGCGAGACGCACCCCTTCGAGGCCCGGGTGATCGCGTGCGCGCGGCGCTCGCCCGAGGAGCTCCTCGCCCGGGGCGCCGACCCCACCCTGCTCGACCGCCTCGGCGCGTTCACCCTGCGCGTGCCGCCGCTGCGCGAGCGCCGCGACGAGCTCCCCGACCTCGCCGCGCGGTCGCTGGCCACCATCGCGCGGTCGTGGGGCATCGCGCCGCCGACGCTCTCCGACGACGCCGTGCGCGCGGTGGTGGCGGCGCCGTGGGAGGGCAACCTGCGCGAGCTCCGCGCCGTGCTGGAGCGCGCGTGGATGGGCCTGGGCCACACGGTCACCGCGGCGTCGCTGGCCGGGGCCCGGGCGACCCCGACAAGGGCCGCCGTGGCGCCCGCCCCCGAGATGCTGGCGACGCCCGACGACGACGCCCGCCTCGCGGCCTCGGAGCGCGCCCACGTCGAGCGGGTGCTGCGGCAGACAGACTTTCACGTCAGCGCCGCGGCGCGCCTGCTGGGCATCTCCCGCTCGAAGCTCTACGACCGGGTGCACCTCTGGGGCCTCGACCTCGCGGCGATGCGCGCGGCCTCGGTGTAGCCCTCGGCCCTTCCCATTCCCCACCGCCCGAGTCTAGGGTGCCCGCGTCATGACGGACCCGCTCCCCCACCTCGACTACGACGCCTTCGCGCGGGACCTCGACGCCGTGCGCGCCGAGCTCGGCGCGACCCCGAGCGCCGACGACCTCGCGCACTTTCAGAAGCTCGCCCGCTGGGGGCGGATCTGCACCGCGGTGGGCTACACCACCGGACTGGTCGCGCCCAACCCCCTCTCCGCGGCGATGATCTCCCTGGGCATGACCGCGCGCTGGACCATCGTCGCGCACCACGTCACGCACCGCGGCCTGGAGCGCGCCCCGAACGCGCCGAAGTCGCTCTCTCGCAAGCACTTCGCGCGGGGCTGGCGCCGCTGGATCGACTGGCCCGAGTGGATGCACCCCGCGGCCTGGGACCACGAGCACAACCACCTCCACCACGCCCGCACGGGCGACCCGGGCGACCCCGACCTGGTGGAGTCGCACTTCGAGGGCGTGCGCGCCTCGCGCCTCCCGCGCGCGGCGAAGCTCGCGGCGGTGGGCTTCTACGCCCTCACCTGGAAGGCCACGTACTACGCCCCGAACACCATCTCGCTGCTGCGACGCGCCGAGCGCCGACGCGCCGAGGGGCACACCGCCGACCCCGACGCGGTGAACACCGACGTGCCCGTGCTCCGCGCGCTCGACCCGCGCACCGACGACGGCCGCGCCTACTGGACCCGCTGCGCGCTGCCCTACGTGGCCTATCGCTACGTGGCGATCCCCGCGCTGGCGGCGCCGCTGGGGCCGTGGGCGGTGTTCTCGACGTGGGCGAACTCGGTCATGGCCGAGGTGATCTCGTCGGCGCACACCTTCGCGATCATCGCGACGAACCACTGCGGCGACGACCTCTACCGCTTCGACCGCGCGCCCCGCGACCGCGCGGAGTTCTTCGTGCGCCAGGTGCTGGGCTCGACGAACTTCCCCACCGGCGGCGACCTGCGAGACTTTCTCTACGGCTTTCTGAACTACCAGATCGAGCACCACCTCTGGCCCGACCTCTCGCCCGCGCAGTACCAGCGCGCGGCCCCGCGGGTGCGCGCGGTGTGCGAGAAGCACGGCGTGCCCTACGTGCAGGAGCCCGTGCGCCGCAGGGTGATGCGCATGCTCGACGTGATGACCGGCGCGCGCTCGATGCTCCGCGGCGCCACCCGCGCCCGCCGCGAGCGCGACGCGCAGCGCGCCGCCGAGGCGAGCTGAGGTCGTGTGCACCGCCGCCCCGCTGCTGGCCGCCCTGGCGATGAACCCGGGTCCCGCGCGCGACCCGCGCCCTCACGCGCTCATCGCCGACCTCGGCATGCACGTGGTGGGCGTCGGGTATCAACGCACCCTGCACTGCCTCGTCGCGGCGCAGGTGAGCGCGTCGTTCTACGTGCCGTGGACGATGAACCTCAACACGCTGGGCCTCGCCGGCGACGGGCGCGACGGCACGGCCGACACGATGGGCTTCGTGGTGCGCGGGCGGCTGTTCTTCTTCCCCGCGGGTGAGTCGCCCACCGGCTTCTGGCTCTCGCCCTTCGCGCAGACCGGCGCGGTGTGGGCGACGCGCGAGGGGACGCAGCAGGCCGGCTTCACCGCCGCGGTGGGGCTCAGTGCGGGATGGACCTTCGCGCTGGGCGACCGGGTGACGCTCGGCCTCGGGGTGGGCGGGCAGTACCACTGCGCGTCCTTCGGGGGAGACGTGGAGGAGCCGGGCTTCTCGCGCTTCGGGCCGACCGTGGACCTCAACCTCGGCGTGCGGCTCTGAGGGCGAGGGTCGCGCCGCGGGGACCTACGCGCGGGGCTCAGTCGAAGCGACGGAACGCGGGCAGTCCGGTGAAGTCGGTCAGGAGGACGAGGAGGCCGCTGCCCGTCCATGCGCCCACACCCACGCCGGGGCCCGTGGGCGCGAAGCTGGTGGAGAGCGGCTCGTTGACGCCGGTGCGGAGGTTCATCACCTGGCCCGCGCCGCCCGCGGCGTAGGCGATGAAGCGGTTGCCGGTCCACGCCTCGATGGGCATCGGGAGCTGCGGCAAAGCACCTAGCCCGCCGCGCGTCGACCAGGCGTCGGTGAGGGGGTCGAACGAACGCACCACGCTGTCCCAGTTGTTGCCGTTTCGCGAGACCCAGGTGACGAACATCGTGCCCGTCCAGGTCATGCGGCAATGCGACATGCGATAGAAGGACGCCGTCGTGCTCGACGCGATGATCGCGCGCCACGCGCCGCGCTCCTGGTCCCAGAGCGCGCCGCCGTCGACGGGCTCGCCCTGCGCGCCGACGCCGCCCCACACCACCATGCGGTTGCCCGACGAGCCCGCACACGGGAACTCCCGGCCCGCGGGAGCGCCCATGGTGGGGAGGGCGGTCCAGGTGTTGTTGCTCGGGTTCCACGTGGCGCCGCCGCCGCTCACCTGCTGCCCGCCCACGCGGCCGCCCCACACGAGGAGCCTGCCCTGCACCCACTCCACCACGGCGCCCTCGCGCTCGGTGGGGGCGGTGCCGGTGGCGCCGGTGGAGGAGGTCCAGGCGTTCATCGTGGGGTCGTAGATGCGCACGAGGTTGCTCGTGCCCCCGGTGCCGCCGAAGGCATAGAGACGCCCATTGGCCCAGAGCGCCCGCGCGTTGTCGGCGCTCTGTGGGCGAATGTTCGTGGGCTGCGCGGCCATCGGCACCCACCGATCCGTGACGGGGTCGTAGCTGCTGCCGACGTTGGTGGCCTCGTTCCACACGAGCAGTCGTCGACCCGTCCAGTGGGCGGACCAGCGTCGGTCGTCGCGGAGGTTCGGGGCCTGCCCGATGTTGAGGGGGGTCCAGCGGTTCTCGAGGCGCGCGAGGTCGAGGTCCAGCGACTCCTGCACGCCGAGGCGGGCCTCGGTCCCCTCGACGGTGAGGTTCACCCCCACGGCGCTGGGGGAGCCCTGCGCGGGGGTCATGGTGGAGCGGCAGGTGGCGCTGATGCGCAGCGAGCCGGTGTACGTGCCGGGCGCGAGGTTGGGGCCGCTGACGTCGAGGTTCACCAGCACGTTCGCGTTGCCCCGGGAGGGGATCGTGCCCATGGCGGGCGTGACCGAGAGCCACGCGGCGCCGTCGAGGGTCTCGGCGGTGATGGTGAAGTCCATCTCCGGGCAGAGGCCGTTGTTGCGGATCTCCAGGGGGAGCGGCGCGGGGTTGGGCCCGCCCGCGCGCACCGCCTGAACGACCCGGCTGGTGCCCGGGGTGACCTCGGCGCCCACGGCGGGCACGTCGCCGCAGCCCGCGAGCGCCGCGGCGATGAGGAGAGAGACGCAGCGGAAGGGGACTCGCATCGGTTCAGTGGCTCCATCGAGAGAGCGCGCGTCGCGCTCAGGGTTGGGGTTCGAGGGCGACGTGCAGCGCGTACCGGGGCGCGCCCGCGTAGGCGAAGACCGCGAGCACCACGCGCTCGCTGCGCCCCGCGGCGTTCACCACGCGCTGCTGCAGGATCGTCGGCGTCTCCCCCGCGCTCGCCGACAGCGCTTCGCACCGGCGCAGGCCGTCGTCGCGCAGCACGTCGAGGCCCACGGTGCCGCCGGCGCCGCGGTCCCCCGAGAGCGACACCGCGAGGGCGCGCCCCGCGGGGAGGTCCACGCGGTAGTAGTGCCGCGCGGCGTCGCCGCAGGATCCGTTGATCTGTCCGCAGCGCGCGACGCAGAGCGCGCCGTTGGTGAGCGGGAGCGCCACGGCGCCCTCGAGCGTGAGCGCGCCGAGGTTGTAGTTCGCGAAGGTCGTGACGCTGCGGTCGAGCTCATACTCCCCCTCGGCGATGACCTGCGTCTCGACGCGCGTGTTGGTGGGGCGCTGACAGCTCGGGATGCCGCTGTAGTACCCGATGCTCGCGGTGACGGGCGTGGTCGCGATGAGGGACGTGGTGGTGAGTCGCACGTCCGCCGCGTTGTCGAGGGAGAGGTGGTAGAGCGTGCCGCCGAAGCCGTTGTTGAGGCTGCGCAGCAGCGCGTCGACGCGCACGAGGGCGCCGGGCGCGGTGATCGTGGGCAGCGGGAGGGTCGCGCGAAAGTTCTCCACGCGGCCCGTGAGGCGGTCGCGCACGGTCACGGGGTCGCCGCCGCACGCGCCGATGCGCGGCGGAAAGAACCCGCAGCCCGTCGCGTCGCCCGGACGCACCTCGCAGAACACCTGAGGGCGGCACAGCCCTCCGGCGCACCTCTGCTCCGCGGTGCACGGGCGGTTGCACGCGCCGCAGTGCGCGGCGTTGGTGGCCGGGTCGACGCAGCGGGTGCCGTCGACGGTGCGACACGTCGTCGTGCCGAGCGCGCACGCGCACGCGCCCGCCACGCACCGCTCCCCCGCGCGGCACGCGTTGCCGCAGGCGCCGCAGTTCGCCGGGTCGGTGGCCACCGCCGCGCAGACGTCGCCGCAGCGGAGCTGGGTGTCGGCGCAGGTGCTCGCAGCGGCCTCGCAGCGGCCTTCGGCGCATCGCTGCGCGGGATCGCAGGCGTTGCCGCAGGCGCCGCAGTTCGCGGGGTCATGGCGGACGTCGACGCAGCGCTCGCCGCAGCGGGCGTTGCCGGGCCCGCACTCCGTGGAGGCGGGCGCGCGGCAAACCCCCAACGCGCACGAGGCCCCTGCGGCGCAAGCGTTCTCGCACGCGCCGCAGTGGTTCGGGTCGTTGGCGGGGTCGACGCAGCGCGCGCCGCAGAGGCGCTGCCCCTCGGGGCACGAGCGGGCGCAGCGGCCCTCGACGCACGACTCGCCGCTGGCGCAGGCGCTGCCGCAGGCGCCGCAGTGGCGCGCGTCACGCGCGAGGTCGACGCAGGCGCGCTCGCAGCGGGTGGTCCCGCCAGCGCAGCGGAGCGCGCAGAGGCCGACGCTGCAGACGTTGCCCTCGCCGCAGGCGTTGCTGCAGGCGCCGCAGTGCGCGGGGTCGTTGGCGAGGTCGACGCAGCGCGCGTTGCACCGCGCGAGGCCGTTGGGGCAGCCCGGCGTACAGGCGCCCTGCGCGCAGACGTTGCCCTCGCCGCAGGCGTTGCCGCAGGCGCCGCAGTGCGCGGGGTCGTTGGCGAGGTCGACGCAGCGCGCGTCGCAGCGGGTGGTGCCCGCGCCGCAGTCGCCGACCGCGCATCGCCCGTCGGCGCAGCGCTGCCCGGCCGCGCAGGCGTTGCCGCACGCGCCGCAGTGCGCGTCGTTGGTCTGGGGGTCGACGCAGCGCGCGCCGCACACAGCGGTGCCCGCGCCGCAGAGGGGCACACATCTGCCTGCAGCGCAGAGGGATCCGCCGCCGCAGGGGTTGCCGCACGCGCCGCAGTTCGAGGGGTCGAGCGCGGGGTTGGTGCACACGCCCGCGCAGCGGGACCAGCCCGGCGCGCAGCCGTCGGCGGGCGTGTCGAGGCACCCCGGGGCGAGCGCGAGGAGCAGCGCGAAGAGGCGTTCGGCGCGAGGGCGGAGCATGGGCGCGAGGCGCGTTCGCAAGCGAGGTGCCACCCCGCCCGACGGGCCTCACGGTGCGCGCGCTGCGCCGGAGTCTGCGCAACTTGCGCAACTTGCGCAGCGCAGCGCCGACGCGTGGGAACACGGCGAGCGCGCAGGTGGAGCCGTGGCAGCCTTCGTCCGCCTGCAGGGTTGGTTCGCCCGCGCGGCGAGGGTTCAGGGCGCTCGTCAGGCCGCGATGCGCCCGACGCGCAGGAGCTCGGCGGGCATCGGGTATCGCAGCTGCCACGTCATCGAGAGCGGTCGCTCACCCTCGCTCGACACGGGGTCGACGGGCCCGAGGTAGCGGAACGCCATCGTCACCCCCGGCCGCGCGTCGTTGCGCTCGCGCACGAAGAGCAGCGGCGTGCACCCCGACGTCGCCGGGTCGAGGTGGCGCCGTCCTTCGGGGGACGTGCGCGTCGTGCGCGCCTTCGACTGCCAGTGGAAGAGCGTCTCGCTCAAGGGGAAGTCGCGGTAGCGGAGGTGCTCCTTCACCGATGCGGTCTTCTCCAGCGTCGTGAGGAGCATGTCGTATCGCCTGCCCGCGACGGCCTCGACCCCGGTGTAGTAGTCGCGCAGGGCGCCCTCCTTCGTGCGGTCGTCGAAGGCCGCGCTGAGCTCGACGCCCAGGTAGCGCGCGTGCAGCACCAGCGGGACGTTCGGCTCCAACACGTGCGCGTCGGTCAGCGTCGCGTTGACCGATCGGAGCACGGGGACCAGCTCGGCGACTTCGCCGCGCAGCACGTCGTCGCGCGCCCAGCGGGCCCCGGCGCTTCCGTCGACCGCCGCGCCCTTCCCGTAGAGCACCGCGAACAGCATCCGCGCGGCGCGCCGCGCACGTTCATCGGACATCGGCCGACCCTCGACGAGCAGTGACCACGCGTCGAGGCGCAGCGGGTCGCCGACGTGCAGCAGCTTGTGGACGTTGGCCAGCGCGTCGCGCTCCCCCTCCGCGCGGTCCCTCCGGTCGAGTCCGACCTGAGCCCGCAGCTCCGACCAGGAGCGCTTCGCACCGTAGAGGTCGGCGATGGGCACGTCGGTCTCGTGGAGAAAGTCCGCGAGACCGAGTGACGCGTGGGCGGGCTCGCGGAGCAGCTCGCGCAGGCCGTGGAGGTCGTCGGGAATCGCGCGGCGGATCTGGTCGAGGACCGCATCACGGGCGCGCTCCTCGAATTGGAAGAAGCACCCGGAGGGCAGGCGACCGAAGCCCGTGGCGACGAATTCGCGCAGCTCTCGGGGCGTGTGGCCGGTGGTGCCGCGCAGTCGACGGTCGAAGCGAAAGCTACGGTGCGGGGTCGCGGTGAGGTCGAAGACGACGAGCTCGCTCTTGTTCCTCGCGCGTCGCAGTCCGCGCCCGAGCTGTTGGAGGAACACCGTCGCGCTCTCCGTGGGTCGGAAGAAGAAGAGCGTATTGACGTTCGGCACGTCGACCCCTTCGTTGTAGAGGTCGACGACGCAGAGGATCTGGAGGTCCCCGGCGTCGAGCGCCGTCCGCGCGTCGCGGCGCTCGCCCGCCTCCGTGGACGCGGAGAGCACCCGCGCGCGAAAGCCCTGCTCGACGAGCCGGCGGCACACCTCCTCGGCGTGGCGCACGTTGGAGCAGAACGCGAGCGCACGCAGCTCGTCGGGCCTCGCGACGTGGTCGCGCACCGCCCGCACCGCGCGCCGAACGAAGACCTCCGCGGCGCCCACGAGCTTGCCCGCGAGTGCGTCGGGGGCGTACCGGCCCGCGCTCCAGGCGACGCTCCGGAGGTCGACCCCGTCGACGTCGAGCATGTAGTAGCGGAAGGGGACGAGGGCGTGGGGAATGGCGTTCCAGACGCGGAGGTTGCCGACCCAGGGGCGGGGGAAATGGCGCTCGTAGTCGAGGCCATCGGCGCGCTCGGGGGTGGCGGTGAGCCCGACGAGCTCGGTCGGGTTCAGCGTCGCGAGGAGATCGTCCCAGCTCTTCGCGGCGGCGTGGTGCGCCTCGTCGAGGATGACGTGGCTGAAGGCCCTCGGGTCGACCGCGCCGCCGTCGAGGGAGTCAATGGACGCGAAGACGTGGCGACCGATGGTGGGGCGCTCGCCCTGAAACAGCAGCTCGCCGAAGCTCCCGACCTGGAGCGCGTTGCGAAACACGTGGCGCGCCTGCTCGAGGATCTCGCGGCGGTGCGCGACGTAGAGAAGCGAGTCCACCGCGCCGGCGTCGCGGAGGGCGCGGTAGTCGAGCGCGGCCATCACGGTCTTGCCCGTGCCCGTGGCGGCGACGAGGAGGTTGCGGTGGCGCCCGTGCATGCGGGCGGCGGCGAGCTCTTCGAGCACGGGCTTCTGAAAGTCCTTGGGCTCGATCTCGACGAGCGACCCCGGTGCGCTGACCGTCGTCCCTCGCGCTCGGCTCAGCGCGTCGGCGAGGCGCTTGCGCGCGGGCGGGAGCGTCGGGTCGAAGCGCTCGAAGAGGTGCCGGTCGGACCAGTACTGCGCGAAGGTCTCCTCGATCTGCGCATAGAGCGCGGGCTGCTCGGCGCGGGTGACGCGGACGTTCCACTCGAGGCCGTCGGTCTGCGCGGCGTGCGAGAGGTTGGACGAGCCGACGTAGGCGGTGGAGTAGCCGCTCGCGCGGTGAAAGACCCAGGCCTTGGCGTGCAGGCGCGTGGTGGTCTCGTCGTAGGAGACCTTCACCTCGGCGCCGAGCTTCGCGAGCCGCTCGACGGCGGCGGCGTCGGTCGCGCCCATGTACGTCGTCGTGAGGACGCGTAGTGGTCGCGCGCGGTGAACGAGGTGCTCCTCGATGGCGCGTCGGAGCCGCTCGAACCCACTGAGCTTCACGAACGAGCAGAGGAGGTCGACGCGGTCGGCGGTGGCGAACTCCGAGCGGAGGTTGTCGAGCAGCGTGTCGCCTTCGGCGTTGACGAGCAGGGACGCCGCGTGAAGCGAACCGCGCGGCCGCTCGGGTGGGTCGGCGGTCCCGGCGCAGATCGCCTCCAGCCTCGTCGCGGTGAGGCCGAGCTCTTCGCCATCGCGGAACGTCCTCGGCGCCCGCGCCTGCAAGACGTCGAGCACCTGCCGCGCCAGGGCGAGCACCTCGTCGGGGCTCCCCGGTTCACGCAGCGCGAGGTCGAGCGCGTCGCGGACGAAGGCCCCCGCCAGCGCCGCGACGGTGCTCGCGTCACTGACCTTCGAGGTGCGCGCGGTTCGCGGGGGAGGCAACGCGCGCAGCGCCTGCGCGTCGCGCGCGGTGATCAGCTCGTCATAGATGCCGGGTTCGAGCGAGGCGCGGCGGAGGGAGGCCATCGGGCGACGACGCTACCCGATGTTCGTCGTCGATGACGCGACGGGGTCGCGCAGACGATGGACGGGTCGTGAGCGCCGAGAGCCTCCGCGGGTCGCGGTCTCGAAGCGAGCGCGCGTTGGCGTCGTGTCCGCCCGCGTTGCGGGTTCTCCACGCGCGGAAGAGAACCCCCTGCGGGGCGGCGCGGCGGGTCACTCCACGGTGACGGTCTTGGCGAGGTTGCGCGGCTGGTCGACGTCGGTGCCGCGCAGGTCGGCGACGTAGTACGAGAGCAGCTGCAGCGGCACGATGGTGATGAGCGGGGTGAGCGCCTCGGGCGCCGCGGGCACCTTCAGCACGTGCTGCGCGAGGTTCTCGGCCACGCGCTCGTCATCCACCACCGCGATGATCCGCCCGTCGCGCGCGCGGACCTCGCGTTCTTCCACCGCGTCGCTCTCACGCCCCCCTCGCGGCCGCTGCCTTCGCGGTCTTCCACCGCGCCGCTCTCACGCGCCCCCGCGGCCGCAACCCTCGCGCTCTTCCACCGCGCGGCGCCACCGCGCCCCTCCCGGCCGCAACCCTCGCGCTCTTCCACCGCGCCCCTCATTCCGCGCGCTCATCCCGGCCGCTACCCGTGTGTTCTTCCACCACCGCCCGAGGAGCGGCTCAGTTGGACCGCACGCGCTTGCCGGCGACCCATCGCGCGAGCTCGCGGTCGTCGAGCGCGAGGGCGCGCTGGTGAACCGCGTCGCGTCCATCGCGTGCGACGCGTCGGCGGAAGCGGGTGAGCTCCTCGTCGGTGAGCACGCGGCGCAGGCGTGCTTCAATGCCACCGAGCAGACGACCGTCGGCCTCCCCTTCGAGACGCCCTTCGAGACGCCCTACGAGACGCCCACGCGCTTCGCCTTCGATGCGCCCTTCTGCGCGCTGCTGCTCCTTCCATGCGTAGTAGCGGGACAGGTCGACGGCCATGGTGGGGTCCTCCGAGGGGGCGCTGAGGGTGGCGT
>JBILLI010000520.1:0-5673 GCA_044376155.1 Polyangiales bacterium | reverse complement strand
CCGTGGCCTTCTTGGCGGCGGGCTTCTTGGCGGCGGTCGCCTTCTTGGCCGTGGCCTTCTTGGCGGCGGGCTTCTTGGCGGCGGTCGCCTTCTTGGCCGTGGCCTTCTTGGCGGCGGGCTTCTTGGCGGCGGTCGCCTTCTTGGCCGTGGCCTTCTTGGCGGCGGGCTTCTTGGCAGAAGCCTTCTTCGCCGTGGCCTTCTTGGCCTTGGGGGCCGCCTTCTTCGTCGCCTTCTTCGCCGTAGACTTCTTCGGAGCTGCCATGATTCAGACCTCCCTTAGAGGGTGTGACTGCACCTAGTGTAACGTCGTTTGGTGAGGTGTCAAGCACGTCAACCTATCGCGACGTGCGTTTTCATACTTCGGCCTTGATTTGACACCCTGGGCGGTCTGTGCATAGGGTGCCCGCCCCTGTTTGTGGGGCACAGAGGACGAGGACCGATGCGGAGCGCCTACGCGAGGGTGTTGGGGCTGTTGTTCGTGGGTTCGGCGTTGGCCGCGTGCGGCCACGGCGAGGACGAGTGGCAGGGCAAGCTGCGGGAGATCTCCACGCTGCAGGGTCAGCTCCGGGAGATGACCACGGAGCGGGACCGGCTGCGCGAGCAGCTGGAGTCTCTGCGGGCGTCGAACGAGGCGATGGCGCGGCGGCTGGCGGAGCTGGGCGAGAACGTGAACCGGCTGCAGGCCGACCAGGCCCGCACGGAGAGCGAGCTCACGGCGGCGCAGGCGCGGGAGGCAGAGCTCCGGCGTCGGCAGCAGTTGCAGGAGGCCCGCATGGCGACGTACCGGAACATGCTCGCGCAGTTCCGGTCGATGATCACCGCGGGTCAGCTCCGGGTGCGGGTGGTGCGCGGGCGCATGGTGATCGAGCTGCCCGCGGGGATCTTGTTCGACTCCGGCCGCGCGGAGCTCCGTCGCGAGGGGCAGGACGTGCTGCGTCAGGTGGCCTCGGTGCTCGCGCAGATCCGCGACCGGGACTTCCTCGTGGCGGGCCACACCGACAACGTGCAGCTCGGTCGCGGCGGTCGCTTCGAGGACAACTGGGATCTCTCCGCCGCCCGAGCCATCAACGTCGTGCGCTTTCTCTCCCAGAACAACGTGACCTCGGCGCACCTCGGCGCCGCGGGCTACGCCGAGTTCCAGCCCGCGCAGGCCAACGACACCGACGAGCACCGCGCGCTCAACCGCCGCGTCGAGATCGTGCTGATGCCCAACATCGAAGAGCTCCCCGACCTCTCCACCCTCGACGGCGCCCCCGCCGCCCCCTCCGCCCCTGCCCCTGCCCCTGCCCCCGCGCACTGACCCCTGCGGCGTCACCGCCGCGTCACTCCCAGAGCCACGAAAACCCGGCGAATCAGGGTTTACGAAACAAGGTTGACGCACCGCGCGGCCTGGCGTAGGATAGCGCCCGCTGTTGGTGATCTGCTGGCAGATCGTCCGGCCGCCGCGCGCACAACCCGTCCCCCGAGGGAGTTACTCCCGAGAGGGCGATCTCGCGCGATCAAACGAGCGACAGCACGAACCCGAAGATCCCCCGCGCGTGTGTGGGAACAGTCGACCGGCCTCCGAGGGTTGAGGGGATCTTCAGTCTGATCGAAACAGTGAGCGCGGCGGCGATGGTGCCGTCTGCGAAGCGACGCGTCCCGTCAACCGGCGCGAGGACGTCGCTCGAGCTCATGCGCCGAAGTTCCGTGGGGGAAGTGGAGTGATGATGGACCAGGTACGCAGCGTCTCGGAGTTCAAGGTGGGCGACAAGGCCGTGTACCCCGCGCAGGGGGTGGCTGAGGTGGTCAGCATCGAGGACCGTGACATCGCCGGGCACCGCCAGCGGTTCTACGTCCTCAGGATCCTGGACTCAGAGCGCAAGATCATGGTCCCGGTGAAGAACGCCGAGGTCGTGGGTCTGCGGTCGGTGATCAACGAGGAGGAGATCCGGGAGATCTTCGAGATCCTCCGCGAGCGCACGGTGGCCTTCGACAACCAGACCTGGAACCGCCGCTACCGGGGGTTCATGGACAAGATCAAGACCGGCTCCATCTACGACGTCGCCGAGGTGCTCCGGGACCTCTACCGCCTGAAGGCCGAGAAGTCCCTCTCCTTCGGCGAGCGCCGGATGCTCGACAACGCCCGCACCCTCGTGGTCAAGGAGCTCGCCATCGCCCTCACCCGCACCGAAGACTCGGTGCGCGAAGAGATCGAAGCGATCTTCAGCACCAACTGATCCCTCCCCCCTCTCCGCGACCCCGACCCTTGATCTCCCCCCCGCACACCGCACCTTCGTGCGCCTCGCGACGATTCTGTTGCGCGGGCTGGGGGGAGGTCGGTGTATCCTCCCCAGACCGCGTGGGCGATTGCCGCTCCGCGAAGAGTCTTTTGCACTGACCAGGGCGATGGCAGGGAATCAGATCGTCATCAACGTCGACATCGGTGAGACGCGAGTCGCGCTCATCGAGAACGGCATCGTCACCGAGCTCCACATCGAGCGTCGGCAGGACCGAGACATCGTCGGCAACGTCTACCTCGGCAAGGTGACCCGGGTGCTCCCGGGCATGAACGCCGCGTTCGTCGACATCGGGCTCGATCGCGCCGCGTTCCTCCACGTCGAAGATGCGCTGGGAGAGGACGAGTTTCGCACCCTCCTCCCCGACGACGACGAGACGCCGAGCGAGGAGGACGTCGCCGCCGCGGAGAAACCCGACGACCCCGATGGGGACGGAGACGCGAAGCCCGACGGGCCCGCGCCCCGCGCCCGTCGACCGGCGCGCAAACCCCGAGAACCCCGGGTGCAGAAGGGCATCCGGGAGCTCCTGCGGGAGGGCCAGGAAATCGTGGTGCAGGTGTCCAAGGGGCCCATCAGCACCAAGGGCGCCCGGGTCACCTCGCACGTCTCCCTCCCCGGCCGCTACGTCGTCTACATGCCGACGGTGGACCACATCGGGGTCTCCAAGCGCATCGGCTCCGAGAAGGAGCGCAAGCGCCTGCGGGAGGTCATCGACTCCATCAAGCCCGAGAAGGGCGGGCTCATCGTGCGCACGCTCTCCGAGGGGCTCACGAAGAAGCAGCTCAAGACCGACGTCGCCTACCTCGTGCAGCTCTGGAGCGACATCGCCCGACGGCGCGAGGCGGCCAAGGCCCCAGCGCCCCTGTACGCCGAGCTCGATGTCACCCTCCGCACCGTGCGCGACGTATTCGGCCCCGAGGTCGAGAAGATCGTCATCGACGACCGCGAGGGCCACGGGCGCCTCGTGCGCTTCGTCGAGCACTTCATGCCCGACCGCAAGGACGACGTGGAGTTCTACAGCGGCCACGAGCCCGTCTTCGACGCCTACGGGATCGAAGACGAGATCGGCCGCGCGCTCTCGCGCAAGGTGCCGCTGCGCAGCGGGGGCTACCTCATCATCGACCAGGCCGAGGCCCTCACCGCGGTGGACGTGAACACCGGGCGCTTCGTGGGCAAGCGCGACGTCGAAGAGACCGTCACGGCGACGAACATCGAGGCCGTGCGCGAGATCGCGTACCAGCTCCGGCTGCGCAACCTCGGCGGACTCATCGTCATCGACTTCATCGACATGGACCGCCTGCAGAACCGCGAGCGGGTCGAGAAGGCCCTCGCCGAGGCGCTGCGCAACGACAAGGCCAAGACCACCACCGTGCGCATCTCGGAGCTCGGGCTCGTGGAGATGACCCGCAAGCGCACGCGGGAGTCCCTGGGCCGCACGCTCTTCGAGCCGTGCTTCTACTGCGACGGCACCGGGCAGACCTCGTCGCGGCTCACCGTGGCGTACGAGATCCTCCGGCAGATCCGCCGCGAGAAGGACGACCTGCGGGGATACCAGATCACCGTGAACGCGCACCCCGCGGTGGCCGAGACCTTCCGCCACGAGGCGAAGCCCGACATCGAAGACGCCCAGCGGCGGTACATGCGGCACATCCAGGTGAACGCCCGGCCCGAGTACCACATCGAGCAGTTCGACCTCGTCGGCGGTTGAGCCCCTGGCGCGGCGCTTCGCGCGCGTGACAGACTCCCGCGCATGGGCATTCTCGACCAGCTCACGGATCAGCTCTCGCGCGCCGGCCAGCGCGCGGGGCAGAACCTTCGCAGCGCCGTGGACCGCGCCGCGCCGCCCCTCACGAGCCTCCCGCTGAGCGAGCGCCTCGGGCTCCGCGGGATGAGTGATGAAGACGTGCGCCGCGACCTCGAGCGCCGTCGCCGCGCGCGCCGACGTCCCGCGCACGGGCGCCCCGCGGCGGACGAGGAGCTCGACGCCGTGGCCAAGGCCCGCCGTGACCGGATGCGGGATCGCCCCGCGGCGAAGTGCTTCGCGCTGCTGGAGCTGCCCTACGGCGCGCCCCTCGGCGACATCGAGCTCGCGTATCGCAAGCTCCTGCGGCAGTTCCACCCCGATCGATTTCTGGGCGACGGTGAGCGCCACGCGTCGGCCGTGGCCCTGGTGACCAGCCTCACCGACGCGTACCTCTCGCTGCGCCGCGCGGGGTAGGCTACCCCTCGACCTTGAGGTACCGCTGCTGCACCAGCTTCGCGAGCACCTCCATGGTGTCGAGGTCGGTGAGCCGCGACCGATCGAGGATCACTGCGAGGCGCCCATGGTTCCACGCGTGCTGAAGCACCAGGAGCCCGCGCTCGTCGAGGTCCTTGAGCGCGGGCACCAGCGGCGACGCGAGGGTGTAGCGCCCGGTGGTGGAGAGCATCGACTCCAGCCGACGGGTCTCGTCGAGGTGCCGCATGCCCTCCATCAAGAGCCCCTCGGTGGAGAGCGTGAGCTCTTCGCTGAACTCCCGCTCGTCGGGCGGGAGCAGCTCGAAGGTGCCCTTGGCCCACGTGAGCATGCGGTAGATCGCCTTCTGCGCGGGGATGTCGGGCAGTGCGTCGATGCTCGCGAAGGGCACCGCGCCCTTGCGGAGGTAGAGCCTCCCGCTGGCGCCGTCTTCGTGCTGGATCGCCAGCACCCCGCTCTTCTTGCTCGTCGCGAAGAGCTGCAGAAGATCGACCAGGGGCACCTCATCGATGGTGCCGCTCATGGTCTTCACCTGCGTCGTGCGGCTCGCGACGGACTGCATCTTCGCGCGGGCCTCGGCCTCGCGCGCGTCGCCCGCGCCCACGGGGGCGTCGCTGGCCTCGACCCGCGCGATGCTCGTGCCGATGAGCACGCGGTCGCCCTCCTTGAGGCGCGCGCGCTTCACCTTCTCGCCGTTCACGAAGGTGCCGTTGGTGCTCCCGAGGTCCTCGATGAGCAGGGCCTCGTGGGTGAACGCGATGCGCGCGTGCTTGCGCGACACCATGTCTTCGACGAGCACCACGTCGAGCTCGTTGCTGCGACCCAGCACCAGCTCCCGCCCGGGCGCGATGGGGAACTCGCCTCCCTGATATTTCCCCGAGATGAACTTGAGTGTGTACTGCTTCTGCTTCGGAGCGTCCGGCGGAGGCATCAGGGGTATCGGGCACTCTAGGGAATCGCCCCGCACAGGGTCAAGAACTTCACGCATCGCCCCGCGTTGACAGCGCCGATGGCTCGGCATAGGGTCCGCGCCCCTCGCGGGTGGCTCAAGGCCCGCAGAGCCCTTCACGGAGCACAGAGCGCCATGTTCCTCGCAAGCCGCAAGATCCAGAAGCACAAGGTCCGCAACCGCACCGCGCGCCTCCGCGCAAAGCTCCG
>JBILLI010000519.1:0-5679 GCA_044376155.1 Polyangiales bacterium | reverse complement strand
ATCGCGCGCTTCTTGCGACGCTCCCATCCCGCGCGTCTCAGCCCCCCCTTCTCCTGCCGGATCACCGGCGGGAGAAGGGGTTGGGGGATGAGGGCCACCGCAGCGGCCTCGCAAGAGGTGGCGTATGACACAACAGCAGAAGAGCCGCACCCAATTACAACCGAACTTCTCTGAGGAGAGGGGATGAGAAGCCCAACGCAGCGCGGCGCAAAAGCGCGTCGGGAGCACCAACATCGCCCCCGAGAGAACCGCCGAGGCAGACTGAAACCCCCAGGTGCGACGTGAACGCTCTCCCCCTTGATGCACGTTCGCACTGCCTCTGCGGCACCTCACGACGCCACGCTGCGCTACCCGAAGCGACCCTGCGCCCACAGACGAAGCACCGCGCAGAGCGCGGGCGCGCGGCCGTCCTTCGCGGCCTCCGCGGATGCGATCGCGTCCCGTAGCGCGCCCGGTGGGAAGGCCCGGTTCGGGTAGAGCGCGCCGAGTCGCGCGAGGGCCCGTTCAATGACGGCACGGCGGTCCTCCACGAGCACGGCGTGGTTGAGCCCGAGGCGGTCGTCGATGTCCTCCTGGATCTGCGGGTCGCTCGACGTGAGACGCCCGCTCAGGCGGCAGCGCAGCGTCGCGATGTGCGCGGCGTTCTGCGGGTCCAGGGTGATGAGTCTCTCGCCCTTGCGGGTGTCACAGGTCTGGTCCGACGGCGCGACGCCGATGCCTCCGGTGCACGCACCGAGGAGGTTGCCCCACGCGAGCGCGAGCTCTGGGAACCGCGACTGCGGACGCCAGTGCTCGACCTTCATCTGCGGAACGCCCGGCGCATCGGGCGACGCCGGGTTCGCACGGACCTCCGCGGAGATCCGTCGCGTGCAGTAGCAGCAGAGATGCGCCTGCTCCCGCAACAGCGTCGCACGGACGTCGTCCTTGACCGGGGTGAAGTCCCCGCCGTCGTAGCGCGCACCGGGGAGCGCGCGGTACTTGCCGAGGGACTGCGGCTCACGCCCCTTCGTGACGAGCCTCACGGCATGGGCTCCGGCGCGCTCCCGTCGAGCCCTTCGACGACATCCATCACGGCGCGCATCGTCCGCACGTCGGGGTCGCGTTCGGTGAGCGCAGCGGCGGCGACGTCGAGCCGCCCGCGGGCCTCCGCGTAGCGTCCTTCATCGAGCAGGTCGCGGATCGCGTCGAGCTCCTGCGCGACCGCTTCGGGGCGCGCCGTCACCCCGAGCACCTCGCGCAGGATCGCGTTGGCGTCTCGACCCGCGGTGGGCGCAGGCGGAACGTAGCTGCCGAAGTCCTTGAGGAGCACCACGGCGTCGTTCGGGACCTCCCCGAGCACCTGCGGAGAGTGTGTGGTCACGATGAACTGCCCACACGGGAAGGCCCGCCGAAGCGAGCGCAAGACGGCGCGCTGCCACGCGGGGTGGAGGTGCAACTCGACCTCGTCGAGCAGCACGACCGCCTCGCACGCGAGGGGGCTCGGGGCGTCGGGGTTGGCGATCGCGAGTCGCCGGGCGATGTCGGCGCCGACGGCGAGCAGCGTTCGTTCGCCGTCGGAGAGCTGGTGGAGGGAAAGAAGAACGCCCTCCTTCTCGACCACCATGCGAAGCACGCCGCGGTCCACACGGAGCCCGCTGAAGCCTGGGAGCAGCGCGGCGATCGCGGCGCGAACGGCGTCGAGCTGCGGGTCGGACCAGGCGAGCGACGCGCGGCGAACCTTCTCCGCGTTCTCGTAGTCCTCGCGGTCGCGGAACCACCGGAAGAGGTCACCAAAGCCGAGCGGGTCTGAAGAGAGCGCGCCCACGATGGCGTCGACGGCGTCTGTCGCCTGCGCAACGCCGTCCTTCCAGCGCGTGTGGAGGTCCGGCGCCGCCGCGCGCGCGGTGCTGTAGTACATCGCGAGACAGCGCGCGGGCTCCCGCGGGATGTCCGCCGCGCCGTGGAGCATCTTCCCCGGTGGAGAGATCACCGTGAGGTCGCCGTGTCGGGCGACATCGATGGCGATCCCCGCGGTGACGCCGTCGAAGCCCAGCGACGCGGTGAGGCGCGCCTCTGTGTCGCCCACACGCACGTCGCTCGGAGTCGGAACCGGGATCACCAGCGCGCGGCCGAGCAGCTCCACCTGTACGGCGCCCAGGAGCATCGCGAGCGCTTCGAGGACCGAGCTCTTGCCCGCGCCGTTGATGCCCGCGAGCACGGTCAACGGACGCGCGAGGTCGAGCGAGAGCGACGGGAAGCCGCGGAAGTTCTCAAGCTGGATCGTGGTGACGCGCATCGCGGTACGACCCCCAACCTAACGGACTCGGGGAGGCTCTTGCACCTCCGGACTGCGCCGACGCCACGATCGCCCGGGATGACGCGGACCGCACCGAAGAAGGCCGGGACGATGACGCGTGGGGCGCACCGCCGTCACGCCGAGGAGGCGGCGGGACCCTCGGGCAGCGCGGTCGAGAGCGCGACGCGGTGAAGGAGCGCACGGAACGCGGCCAACCGGAATGTGGCGAGGGGCGTGGTGGAAGGGCGCGCGGGCAGCGGCCGACCGGGACGCGCAGAGGGGCGCGGTCGAGGGACGCGTGGTCAGCGGCCGCGAAGGGCGCGCCGAGAGCGACGCGGTGGAAGGGCGCGCGGGCAGAGAGGGGACCGCTACGCGACGCGGGAGCCGTCTGCGCGCGCCGGAACCGCGACCGCCCCGGTGGCAGAGGGCGCATCGGACGCGTCTCCGCGAGGGGGCTGGGCCGACGCATCAGATCGCGCGAGGCGCGCAAGGTGGCGCCCAAACGCGTTCATCACCAGCGCATGGACCGGCGCCTGCGACGCGATGTAGAGGATCCACGGAAGCGAGGGGACGAAGCCGTGGATCGCGGCGAGGGTGTAGCGCCTCCGAGCGACCTGGCGAAACTCCAGCCAGCCGGTGGTGGTCGTCTTCGAGAGGATGCCGCCGACGATGTGAAACTTGTTGCGCGCGTGATCGCTCCCCTGGTCGATGAGCTCGAGCACGAGCAGCGGCCGGTCGAGAAACGCGAGGGAGAACGTGATCAGCGGGGTGTCGCGGGCGCTCGTGACCCGAATCACCGCGCGAAAGAAATGCGGGAGCCAGCGCATGTACTCATTGGAGATGAAGCGCGCGTCCCGCGCGGGCATCGGCGGCAGGCGCTGAATCGAACGCACCGTGTTGCGCGGCTCACCCGGCCGCGACGACGCGGGCGGGGCCGGGCGGGCGGGCGTTCGGCGCAGGGTCTCCTCCAGCATGCTCGCGAAGGTGTGATGTCGAATGAGGCGGGCGATCTCGGGAACGGGATCGAGCTGCGGGAGGTCGCACTGCAGGCTGTCGATGAGCGGTGAGATGAGCTCATGCGACGCGCCGCTGAAGAGCTGCACCCA
Source organism: Polyangiales bacterium (assembly GCA_044376155.1). Classification (GTDB taxonomy): domain Bacteria; phylum Myxococcota_A; class Polyangia; order Polyangiales; genus JAWKRB01. The sequence continues at coordinate 2,298 of JBILLI010000519.1, read as the reverse complement.
GCGCTTCGAGAAGCCCGTCGAGGCGATCGGCACCGACACCATGAGGCGCTTCTTGCCGAGCGCCCGCGCGGTCTGCCGGAGCAGGCTCTCGTAGGTGAGGGACTCCCCATTGACGAGATCGAAGGTGCGCCCGCGCAGCGTCGGGTCCTCGATGGAAGCCTTGAGCACCGTCACGACGTCGTCGATGAACACCGCCTGCCCTCGGCTGCGCGTCCATTTTGGCAACACCATCCAGGGCAGCCGCTGCACGAGCGTGCGCAGAATCTCGAAGGAGCTGCCACCTGGGCCAACCACCATCCCAGCGCGCAGGCAGGTCACCGGAATCCCGGAGGACTGCAGCACGCCCTCGACCTCGAGCCTGCTCTCGAGGTGCTTGCTGACGAACCCGTTGTCCGGCGCCAGGCCGCCCAGATAGATGATGTGCTTCACCCCGGCGTGTGCGCAGGCCTTCGCGAAGTTGTCGGCGAGCAGCAGGTCGGTGTCGTAGAAGTTGCCCTGAAAGAGCCGCGACGACGGCATCATCGAGTGCACGAGGTAGACCGCGATGTCGACACCCGCGAGCGCCGCGTGGGTGCTGGTCGAGGAGAAGAGATCGCACGCGCGCCACTCGACGCCACCGTCGGAGCGGTGTGGGTTCCGCGCGAGGCCGACCACGCGGTGCTCCGGCGTGAGCGTGGGGATGAGCTGCGACCCGACGAAGCCGCTCGCCCCTGCGATGGCGACGGTCAGCTTCTCGTTCGATGGGTTGGTGGCCATGGGACTGCCTCAAGGGACGGCGAGGGTTCCGAGGCAGCGCCGCCGCGCGCGGAGCATAGATGCCGCGGCAGCCGCGAACCAGCGATGTCAGGGAGTTGGGGGTTTGCCCTCAGGGGGCGCGGGCCGTCGCCACCTCGAAGGCCGCCCGCGCGTCGAAGGGCTGCGCGAGGGCGTCAAGGTGCTCGTACAGCGTCGCCAGGTAGAGCCCGAGCGCGAGGAAGCCCGTGTCGATGGTCGATCCCGTCTCCTGGCAGCGGACGAACACCTCATGAAACTTCTGCTGAAAGTCGCGGAGCGTGAAATGGACCTCCCGCTGCTGGCCCTCTCCAAACTGTCGTCGGAGCGCCTCTTCGGCCCTGGAGAGCCCCAGCGCGGAGAGGCCCTCTCGGAACAGTCGATCGTCTCCGTTGTAGAAGCCACGGTAGAGCGCTCGGACCGCGCCACGAAACTCCGGGCTCCAGTCCGCCATCGCGCCGCTCGGCGACCAGAGGAGCGCGCCGTCGCCCGCCTCTGACGGGGTGAAGCGCTGCTGCCGGAGGTCGAGCAGCGTCAGCCCGTCGTCGAAGACCTGATGGAAGAAGAGCTCGAGGACCCGTTGCCCGCGCGCACGCGCCGCCGCATCGTCCGTCGATTGCGGAGGTGGGTCAGCGCGCTTCGCGGCGGTCACCTCGATGGGGAGTCTCGCCCTGGCGAGCGAGGCACCCCGAAGCGCGACCGCGCGCTCGAAGGTGTCGGCGTTTCGATACAGCGCCGCGAGCCGTCGCAGCTCGGCCAGGAGCGGCCCCGCCGGTACCACACGAAAGAACGAGGGCGAGAGCAGATCAAGGAAGGGCTTCCACTCCGTCTGCTTGATCAGTGCCCAGAGCATCGCCGGGGAGGGAAGCCCCATCGCATCCCGGCCGTCAAGCACGTCCACGGCATCGACGCCCCGTGGGGCGGGCGGGGGCGCGTTGCGTTCACCGCGTCGGGCGGGTTGGCGCTCGAGTGTGCGCGCCCGACAAGCGCCGGCCAGGCGTTGTCCGCTCCGTCCCCCGACCGATACGCTTTGTGCGTCAGTACGACTGCGCCTCGCGCTCGGCGATCTTCTTCAGGATCGACATCCGCCCCTCGAGAAAGCGCCTCATGTGGCGTTCGAGCACCACGCGGTCGACGATGCGTCCAAGCAGGCCGAGGGGGCTCGTGAAATCGAACACGTCCCGGGCGATGGTGCCTCCCCGTTCCGCCTCGAACACGTGATCGTGATCGAAACGAGCGAACGCGCCTCGCACCATGGAGTCGCGAAACGAGCGCGGGCGATCGAAGCGCGTGATGCGCGAGGTGAGCCTCTGGCGCACGCCGAAATGCACGGCCTCCCAGGTGACTTCGTCTCCGAGCTCGAGCAGACCGGTCGTCCGCCCGCCGACGACGCGCTCACCCGTCCCCTCGGCCGAAGCGACGTGGGCGTCCACGTCGCGGGAGAGATCAAAGACGCGTTCGGGGGTGGCGCGAATGAACGTCGCGAGCTCGATCACCGGCATGAGACATCTTCGCACGCGTCGCCGA
>JBILLI010000518.1:0-5682 GCA_044376155.1 Polyangiales bacterium | reverse complement strand
CGGCTCACGCACCAGAGGGACCAGGCGCAATCTGTGTCTTCGGCGCATGATGAGCCGAGCTCAAGATCGGGCAGGCACACGCCGTCGCAGCGCGCGTTCTCGCCGCACATCGCGCCGCCCGCAGGCGCCACGATCTCGCAGGGCGCGTAGGGCCTCGCGAGGTCGCGGATCGTCAGGGTGACGACGATCTCTTCGAGGTCGGCGAGGCGCGTCGAAGGCGCGTCGGGGAGGCCGATCGGCGCGAAGGCGAGGGTGACGGGCCGGTTCGTGTACACCGCGATGGCGCGCTCGGCGTAGCCGCCCAGGGTCCGCACGCATGCCCGCGGCGCGGCGTCGCAGTCGTCGAGCACCGCGATGTGCAACCCTCGCGCGAGGAGGTCGTTGACGAAGACCGCGCCGTCGCGCGATGGGACCCAGCGCAGCAGCGCGGGCGCGTGGAGCGGATCAGGGCACGCGGCGGTGGGGGCGAAGGTCACCCGCGGCTCCCGCACGCGCGGGAGGCGAAACGTGAACTCGCCGGGCGCGAGCTCCAACCCCGCGCGGGAGAGCGTGACCGGGACGACCCCCCGGCAGGTCCCGGCGTCGACGTCGTCGCGCGAGACCTGCGAGACGGTCTGCGTGCATCCGAGGAGCAAGGCGATGAGAGCGAAGCGGCGCCCCATGCGCCCGACGATACACCGCGAGACGGCGTGTCAGGGGCACTCGCAGGTGCCGTTGGTGCATCCGCGCAGCGTGACGCGGAGGGTGTACGCGCCGTCGTCGTCGAAGGCGGTGGAGCCGTCGACCACGAGCACGATCCACCCGTCGCGGGGCGCGGTGTAGGTCTGCGCGCTGGTGCCAACCCGGTCGCGGCACCAGCGGTCGCCGCTGCAGGTGACGGTGCCGCAGTCGCCGCCCTGGTAGAGCTTGAGCGTGGCGTCCCAGGAGCCGCCGATGCAGGCGCTGCCGCGGGTGAGCGTGGCCGAGAGGGTCTCGCCGGCGCGGACCCAGAGGCGGTAGGCGTGGTCGTTGCCGGCGTCCCAGCTGCAGTCGTCGAAGCGGTTCGACGCGCTGCAGGTGGTGCCCGTCACGGTGAACCCCGCGGTGCCCCCGGCGGTGCGCCGCCCGATGATCCGCGCGCCGGCGCAGCGGTCGCGGTTCTGCGTGCCGTCGGCGCAGGCGTCAGTGGGAACCGTACAGACCACGGTGCCCACGCACACGCCCGCGCTGGAGCACACGTCGCGGTTGGTCATGGGGTTGCCGTCGTCGCAGGTCACGCCCGGGCGAGGGGTGACCGTGCAGCTCGCGGTGCCGTTGCACGCACGGGCCGCGCAGGTGTCGGTGGTGCAGGTGACCGCGGTGCCGCGGCAGGCGCCAGACGTGCACGCATCCGTATGGGTGCATGCGTTGCCGTCGTCGCAGCGGGTTCCCGTGCGCCACTGCCAGGTGCCGCCGTCGTTGGTGCACACGAAGGTCTGCCCGCCGCAGGCGAGCGACTGACAGAGCGAGTGGGTCACGGCGTCACACGCGAACTCGCCGCCGCCGCCGCAGGTGCCTGACGCGTTCGCCGCGCCGCATCCCTGGCAGACGCGGCCGGTGCGGACGAGGTTGGCGCTGCATTGATCCGCGCAGAGTCCGGCGGTGGTGCGGCAGCCCGTCATGGGGTCGCAGCTCCCGAGGCAGCACTGGTTGCCCGCGCCGGGCGCGCACATCGAGGGCGCTGCGCCGCGGCACGTGCCCGCGCCGTCGCACACGTCGCCCGTGGTGCACGCCGCGCGGTCGTCGCAGGGGGTGCCCATGGGGTGACGCGCGCAGGCGCCGCCGCCGTTGCAGACGCCCGTGGTGCCGCACGTGGAGGCGGGCTGATCGGCGCACTCGGACTCCGGGTCCGACGCGGCGGGGTGGTTGGTGCAGCGGCCCTCGCGCCCGGTGGCGGCGCACCCCTGACAGGGTCCATCGCACGCGCTGTCGCAGCAAAAACCGTCGACGCAGGGGCGTCCGCCGCAGACCGCCACGGTCGCGGGCGTGCAGGCGATGGGACCCATGGGGCCCGCATCGAGGAGCACGTCGCTCGCGGGGCGATCGGGGAGCGTCACGAGGTCGGGGAGCGTCACGAGGTCGGGGAGCGTCACGAGGTCGGGCGCGCTCACGAGGTCGGGCGCGCTCACGAGGTCGGGCGCGCTCACGAGGTCCATGAGGCTCGGTGCGTCGTCGAGGCCGAGGTCCTTCGGCGTGGCGGCGTCGTCGGGGGCCACGGGCAGGGTGCCTTGCGCACAGCCCAGCAACGCCGCGAGCACCACGAGGGCGAGGGAGCGGGTGTGTCGATGGGAGGAGGGACTCATGGGAGCACGCGAATGTACCGCGTCACGCGACGCATACGACGTCGGTCGCGCGCTTCGTCGACGCGGTGAGAAGGCAGATAGAGCTGCGCCGCATGGGGCGAGGGGATCAAAGCGTGAGGAGGTACGCCTCCAGCGCGGAGAGCTCGTCGGGGGCGAGCGCGGAGAGCGCGCCCATCCCGTGCCGGGGGTCGGTGAGCAGCGCGCGCAGCGTGGCGTATCGACCGTCGTGGAAGTACGGCGCGGTGAACCCCACGAGGCGCAGCGAGGGGGTGTCGAAGGCTCGCAGGGATTCGTCGTCACGCAGTCCGCCGAGCGCGTGGCTGGCGCCGTCGGTGAAGTTCCGCGCGGGGTCGTGACACCCGTCGCAGCGCGCGGCGCCCGCGAAGAGCGCGCGCCCATGGAGCTGCTCGGGGTTGAGGCGCGAGGACGTACGGGAGGGCACGGTGAGGCCCCGAGAGATCCACGCGACGAGGGCGTTGAGCTCCTCGCGGGGCAGCCCGGTGCCGCCGAGCCGACGGAGCGTGCGCGCCACGTTCTCCCCGAGGGTGTCGTTGGAACCATTCCAATTGAATGGGAATTCCAAGCGCCCAGAGAGCGTCGGGGTCTGCCGCGGGCCTGACTGAACGAACCAGGTGAGCCCGTCGTCGCGTCCGTCGGGATGGCACCCTCCGCACGAGAGTCCGCCGCGGGAGATCCTCGGGTCGCCCGCGCTGAAGAAGAGCTGACGACCCAGGGCGAGTTCCTGCGGCAGCGTGTCGTCGCTGATCGAGACGTCCTCGCGCGCCTCGCCGCGCACCCGCGCCAGCGTGTGGAGCATGGGCGAGAACACCAGCGAAGCGCCGTCTCGCAGCGCGACGACGCCCTCGGGGAGGCCCACCGTGGGGGTGATGCGCGCCTCGCGCAACGCGGGGTCGACCCGCACCTCAGAGAGCAGGTCGGTGCCTTGCCCGACGACCAGCAGCGCGCCGTCTCGCGGGCGCAGCGCGCAGGCCGAGGGGATGCGAACGCGCAGCGGCAGGCGGTCGGTGTTCCCCTCGGGCAGCGCCACGCGGGTCCAGCGCAGGGAGGCGATGTCGAGCTCTCCCACGGCGAGGGAGACCTTCTCGCGGGTGTCCTCGTCGTCGAGCATCCGCGCGCCGTACACGTTCCGGCGGAGCACGCGGGGGACGTCGCGGCCCGTGCGGCTCACCATGAAGGGCACGAGCACGCGACCATGCGATGGGTCGACCACGAGGCTCCACGCCTGCGAGGGCTGTGGCCGCTCGGCGGGTCGTCGCCCGACGCGCACGACCTGGTCGATGTCGCAACCCGGGACGTGCTCGACGCGGAACATGGTCTCGCCGCGCTCGACGCCGATGGGCGGCGCGGGAAGGCCGATGGGGCGCAGGCGCAGCGCATCCACCGCGCTGAGTGCGGGGCCGGCGACGTGGGAGAGGAAGACCCGCGTGACGTCGGGGCTCACCGCCACCGCGCGGGGCTCGCGGGGGACATCGAACACGCCGAGCGTCGCGAAGGTCACCGTGTCGAGGGCCGTCAGCGTGTGCGCGAGGCCCGAGGTCACATAGAGCCGCGCGCCGTCGGGCGAGAGCGCGAGGCCCGCGGGATCGATCGCCACCGACGCGCGACACAATCTGCGTCGGCCCGCGAGGTCGTAGACCGAAACGGCGTTCTCGCCGCGCTCGGCGACGAAGAGGCGGCCGTCGCGGGCGAGGGTGATCTGCGAGGGCGCGCGCCCCACGCGGAGCCCGTCCAGGACCCGCATGGACGTCCCGAGCGAGACGAGGACCACCTGATCGTTGTCGGGGTCGACGACCACGGCGAGGGACTCGTCTTCGCTCACCACCACGCGCCCCGCAGCGCTCGCGGCCCCCTGCACGGGGCGGGCGGTGAGGCTGCACCCCGACGCGCCCTGGGGGGGTGACGCGGCGAGGAACCTCGATGGCGCCTCGGGTCGGTGGCGCGCGGCGCGAGAGACAAACCACGACCCCACGCCGAGCGCGAGGGCGCCCGCGAGCACGCTTCGAGTGGACATGAGCGCTCCCTGGCGGCGGTGGCCTCCGCGGGGCCCGACGCGGCCCACGCGCGGCGATCCGCTCGACCGCCGATCTGTGACGGACAGCGCAGTGCCCGGGTCTATCGTCGCGCGTCGCGGGGCCGTGGCGACGCGACCCGCACGGGTGCTATCCCACGGCGATGCCTCACGACCGCGCGCAGAGACTCACCGAGCGATTCCCTGAGATCGTCTCGACCGACCCCGACGACCTCGCGACCTACGGGCGCGACTGGACCCGCGTCTACGAGCCCGCGCCCTGCGCGGTGGCGCTCCCGCGCAGCACGGACGACGTCGCCGCGCTGCTGCGCTTCTGCGACGACGAGGGCATCCCCGTGGTGCCGTCGGGCGGGCGCACGGGCCTCGCCGCGGGGGCCGTGGCGAAAGATGGCGAGCTCGTGCTCTCGCTCTCCCGCATGCGCCGCATGGACCCGGTGGACCTCTCGGGCCTCACGGTGCGCGTGCAGGCGGGGGCGGTGACCGAGGCGGTGCACCAGCACTGCGCCGAGCACGGTCTCACGTGGCCCGTGGACTTCGCGTCGAAGGGCTCGTCGCAGGTGGGCGGCAACATCGCAACGAACGCCGGCGGCGTGCGGGTGATTCGCCACGGGCTCACGCGGCAGTGGGTGCTGGGGCTGCAGGTGGTGACCGCGCGGGGCGAGGTGCTGGAGCTCAACGGCGCGCTGGAGAAGAACAACACGGGCACCGACCTCCGCCAGCTCTTCATCGGCAGCGAGGGCACGCTCGGGGTGATCACCGAGGCGACGCTGAAGCTCGCGAAGCTCCCCGCGAGGGTGGACGTCGCGCTGCTCGCGGTGCGCGACATCGCCGCGGTGCTCGCGCTCTTTCGCGCGGTGCGGGCGGCGCCCTTCACCCTCTCGGCCTACGAGTTCTTCACCGACCGCTGCCTCGCGCGGGTCCGTCGGCACCGCGGGCTGGCGTCACCCTTCGCCGAGGCGCACGGCTGCTACGTGCTGATCGAGGTCGAGGAGGCCGAGGAGCACGCGCTCGTGACCTGGTGCGCGGAGCAGATGGGCGATGGGCGGGCGGACGACGGCACGGTGGCCCAGAACCGCGCGCAGGGCGCGGCGCTGTGGGCGCTGCGGGAGAGCATCTCCGAGAGCCTCTCGGGCACGGGGATGCCGCACAAGAACGACGTCGCGCTGCCCATCGCGTCGCTGGAGCTCTTCTGCGCCGACCTCGAGGCCGCCCTGGCGGGCACCTACCCTGACTGGGAACTCTGTCTGTTCGGGCACATCGGCGACGGCAACCTGCACGTGAACGTGATGAAGCCCGAGGGGATGACCAAGG
>JBILLI010000057.1:0-19221 GCA_044376155.1 Polyangiales bacterium | reverse complement strand
ACCGTGACCCGCGCCCCCACGCGCATCACCTGGTCGCTCATGCAGGCCGAGCGCGGGGGCTACAAGCACTTCATGCTCAAGGAGATCCACGAGCAGCCCCGCGCCATCGAAGACACCCTGCGGGGGCGGATCACCCTGGAGACGGGCGAGCTCGAGCCCCAGGAGATGGGCATCACCGCGGAGCAGGCGCGGGCCATCAAGCGCGTGGTCTTCCTCGCGTGCGGCACGAGCTACCACGCGTCGCTGCACGGGCGGTACCTCGTCGAGTCCCTCGCGCGGGTGGGGGCGGTGAGCGAGCTCGCGAGCGAGTTCCGGTACCGCGACCCGGTGGTGGGCGATGGGGACCTCGTGGTGGCCGTGTCGCAGTCGGGCGAGACCGCCGACACCCTCGCGGCGGCGAAGGAGGCCAAGGAGCGCGGCGCCCGCGTGCTCGCGGTGGTGAACGTGCAGGGCAGCGCCATCGCGCGCCTCGCCCACGGCACGCTGTACACCCACGCGGGGCCCGAGATCGGCGTGGCGAGCACCAAGTGCTTCACCGCGCAGCTCGCGGCGCTCACCATGCTCGCGGTGCACCTCGCGCGCAGCCGCGGGGCCATGGACGCCGACCGCGCGCGCGCCCTGCTGCACGAGTTCGTGCAGGTGCCGAACAAGATCCGCGAGGCCCTCGCGGCGGCGAAGGAGACCGAGGCCGTGGCGCGGCAGATCCTGCACACGCGCGACGCGCTCTTTCTCGGCCGCGGGCTCTCCAGCGCGGTGGCCCTGGAGGGCGCGCTGAAGCTCAAGGAGATCTCGTACGTGCACGCCGAGGGCTACGCGGGCGGCGAGATGAAGCACGGCCCGCTCGCGCTGGTCGACCGCGACATGCCCGTGGTGTGCCTGCTCCCGAGCGACTCCACGCTGGAGAAGATGCTCTCCAACGTGCAGGAGGTCCGCGCGCGCGACGGGCGGATCATCGCGGTGGTGGACGACGAGCGCGTGGCCGAGAACCTCGCGCAGCACGTGCTCAAGGTGCCCGCGGCGCCCGAGGCGCTCACCCCGCTCATCACCATCGTGCCGCTGCAGCTGCTCTCGTACTACGTCGCCGACCTGCGCGGCACCGACGTGGACCAGCCGCGAAACCTCGCCAAGACCGTCACCGTGGAGTGACCCGCCGCGCCGCACGCCGAGGTTGAGGGGATACGAGGTCCGGCTCATGTTCCCTCCTCGGTGAAGCCGCGGTGTGTGGCCCTCATCCCCACGCTCTTCTGCCGCCTCGGGAGAAGGGTGGAGAGCCACTGTCTCGGGCATGGTCCAGCCGTGTCGGATTCCGTGATCTTCCGCGCCTTCCAGCTCATGTCGTCCCCACACCTGCCGCGTGGACCATCACTCTGACAGCGGTTCTCCACCCTTCTCCCGAGGCGGGAGAAGGGCGTGGGGATGAGGGCCACGCGCCGCGCCTTCACCCCAGAGGGAACATGCGCCCGCCACCCTTCATCACCAGGAGGGCGCGGTCACGAGCGCGCGGCGACGGGCGCGGGGGAAGAACGCGAAGAACGCGGACGCGTGGACCGCGTGGCGTGTCGGCGGGACGGGCCGCGCGGGCAGCGGCCGGTAGAATTTCAGGCAGCCCCGCGGTGGAGGCTCGCGACGAACGCGGCCGCGAGCACCGCGGAGCGCGACGACGTGGAGGGACGCGGAGATCTCATCCGCAGGGGGTGAGACGGCGCGCGGGCCGCGAGGGCGTGAGGCGGCGCGACGGCGCGACGCGGTTGAAGCGCGCGCGGGCAGCGGCCGCGAGGGGCGAGGGGGAGCGACGACGTGGCGGAACGCGCGGGCAGCGGCCGCGAGGGGCGCGTCGGGAGGTGCGCAGTGGAGGGGCGCGCGGACAAGGCCGAGAGGGGCGGGGCTGCGCGCGGCGCGGGGGCGTTCACCTGGTGCGAGAAGATCGCCCGCAACGCAACCTCCGCGGGGTGGATGGCCGAGTCCCCCCACGATGCGCCACCGTCGCGACCACCTGGGCAAGGACCTGCTCGACCTGCTGTTGAGCCGCTGGGGCACGCTCCGCACGGAGGTGCCGGTGCCCGCGACCGACGCGCAGCGCGCCGACGTGAGCTTCGTCCCGCGCGCGGAACTCCCTGCGGCGCTGGGCCTCCTGGCGTGTCTCGGCGCGGTGCCGTGCCTCTTCGAGCTGTTCTCTCAGGCGCCCTCGCGGGAGGAGCTGCTCGCGTGCCAGCGCAAGCTGCTGCAATGGCGCCACACCCTGCGCAAGCGCGACCGTGACGCCGAGCCCGCGTGCTGGCTGCTCTGCGCGGCGCGGCCCGACCTCGCGCTGCGGTCCCTGGGCTTCACCGCCGATGCGGAGACTCTTGGGATCTATCGCAACGCGTACGGCCTCGGGGTGATCGTGCTCGACGAGCTCCCGCACACCCGCGACACCGTGCTGCTGCGCCTGCTCGGACGCGACGCGACCCGTGAGGGCGCGCTCGATGAGCTCACCTCGGTGCCTCTCGCCCCCGCCGCCCTCGACGAGGTCGTCGGGCTCTTCGTACACTACGCCACCCTCAGCGCCCCCTCGGAGGACCCCACCATGGCCGTCGACCTGTCCCGCTACTACGCATGGAAGGAGCAGCAGCGCGCAGAAGGGCGCATCGAAGGGCGCATCGAAGGGCGCATCGAAGGGCGTCTCGAAGGGGAGGCCGACGGTCGTCTGCTCGGCGGCATTGAAGCACGCCTGCGCCGCGTGCTCTCCGACGAGGAGCTCACCCGCTTCCGCCGACGCGTCGCGCGCGATGGACGCGACGCGGTTCGCCAGCGCGCCCTCGCGCTCGACGACCGCGAGCTCGCGCGATGGGTCGCCGGCAAGCGCGTGCGCTCCAACTGAGACGCGCCTCGGGCGGTGGTGGAAGAACGCACGGGCAGCGGCCGACCGGGACGCGGCTCTCGTACGACGTCGCCGACCTGCGCGGCACCGACGTGGACCCGCTGCGCAACCTCGCCAGGAACGTCGCCGTGGAGTGACCCGCCGCGCCGTACGCCGAGGTTGAGGGGACACGCGGTCCGGCTGATGTTGCCTCCTCGGTGAAGCCGCGGTGGGTGGCCCTCATCCCCACGCCCCACGCCCTTCTCCCGCCTCGGGAGAAGGGTGGAGAGCCAGTGTCTCGGGAATGGTCCAACTGTGTCCGATTCCATGATCTTCCGCGCCTTCCAGCTCATGTCGTCCCCACACCTGCCGCGTGGACATCACTCTGACAGCGGTTCTCCACCCATCTTCCGAGGCGGGAGAAGGGCGTGGGGATGAAGACCACGCGCCGCGCCTTCACCCCCAGATGGAACAAGAGTCAGAGGTTCAATGCGTCGTGTGCGTCAAGCCACCGGTCGAGGCACCCTTCTCGTGCACGAAAGAAACAGAAGATCCGTTGTGCGTGGCAGGCAGAGTAGGCAGCCTCGCAGTAAGGGATCGTCTTCAGATCACGGGCCAACGCCACCACTGCCACGCTGACCTCGAGGTGCCCGCCTCCCTGGCGCGTCAGCGCCTACAGGCCGCGAAGCACGGAAGGCGGTACCGTAGGGGTGGCGCTCGTCCCGAGAAGATCGAGGAAATCGCCGCGCAGCGAGCCCGATGAATAGACGCCGACCCCATGGAGGTTCCCTGAGCCCGTGTTGCTCCTCCCTGTGACGGAGGCACCGTTCACGAGCAGGCCGAAGCGCGCAGAGCCCGACACCTCGTTCTCAACCATCGAAACTTCTCCGCGCACACCGTTGAGGTGAACTCCGTCACCGAGAACGATCTCCCCGATCGTCGTGGCCACCGCCCCGAGCTGATTGTCGTAGATCCCGTTGCACTGCACCACGCCCGCGGTGACGCCTGGAGTCAAGAGCAGCCCGCCGACCTGGTTTCCCTCTAGCAGAGAGTCACGAATCCCCGTCAGGGTGGCGCCGTCGGTCACCACCACGCCGCCCCCGCGGTTGACTGCCACAAGGATGCCGCGCAGATCGGCCACGGCGTCGTTGCCCTGCACCAGGACTCCCACACGGGCGTTGTCAATCGCCGCGCAACCGACGCCGCGCAGGCCCGTACCCTCCGCGGCAGACGTGAGTCTGACCCGTGTGCGATGTGCGACCAGGCCGTCTCCAGCGAAGCCGCCGTCCACCGCCCCAAGCCGGGTGCCAGATGCGAGCGCGCTGCGAAGCTCGACGGAGCGCCGTCCCTCAAAGAAGAACCCCGCGACATGGTTCTCGACCGCGGAGACCGACACGACACAGTCGGTCGCATCACCCTCGTCGGAGCGCGCGCAAGCGGAAGCGACGTCGCGCCGCGGGGCGTCGCCGGTCGCGACGAACCCATGTCGACCCGAGCCGACGATAGCGCCGCGGTGGAGCTCGAAGTGCCCACTCACGACTCGAACCCCTTGCCCTCCGGCTTGGCGCACGACGAAGTCGCTAAGCGAGAGCGACCCTCGCTCGACATAGACGCCGCGATTGCGAGGTCGCTCGACGGTGAGCCTCGTCCCCTCAACTGATGAATCGTACGACTCGATCCCGTCTTCGCCGCCCGTGAGGAGAACGTCATGGAGCGCCACCGTCGCACCCTCGAGCCGAACGAGGGGGCCAGCCTGCGAAGTACCTGCCGAAGATCGCACCGACAGGGATGACAGAGCGACCCGCGCGCCGCGCACCGTGATCAACGGGAACGACCGCGACCCGGAGATCACCGTCGAGCCGCGTCCCTGGCCCTCGATCGCAAGGTCGCGGGTGAGCACGAGACCGTCGACGGCGTGCAGGCCCGGCGAGAGCGACAGCGCCCCGACCTCTGGAGAGGACGCCAGCGCCTCCGCGATGCTCCCGAAAGGACGCGACGCTGATCCGTCGCCGCCCCGCGGCGCCCCCGCGACCACATGGGAGAACGCGGATGCACGCGGCGCGATCGCGTCCGTCGCGCCCAGACGAACGCACGCGGTGTCGTCTGCAGAGTTGCCGCCGCGGAGCGGGTAGGTGTCGGGAGATGGGCAAGTCGGCACACGCCGAAGCGCAAAGCGACGGGCCGTGATCGGCACCGTCGAGTCGCACCCCATCGCCACGAGGCACGCGAGGGCGACCACCCGCAGGCCGCTCACCTGTCGCCCCGGCGCGGTCGCAACTATCCGCGATGCCGCGATACGACGCGGACCTCCGATGGGGCGCGGCGCCAGCCCGGCGTTCAAGAGGAAACACACTGACCCAGTACCAATCTCACGAGGTCTGCCTGGTTTCGGGTGGATGACTTGTAGAAGACGCGCTTGAGGTGCGAACGCACCGTCTCAACCGACAAGCCGAGCCGCACGGCGATCTCTTGCGGCGTGTCACCTTGAACGATACCCACCGCCACGCGGACCTCGCTGGGGGTCATCCCAAACAGGCCTCCCAGAACCGAGTCGACCGGCCGGCGACCCTCCTCAAGATCCCGAACGACCATCACCGCCATCGGCTCGTACTCCTCGACGGTCGTCAGGCGACTGATGAAGGCGACGTACGGACGGGATCCGCTCCGTCGCGGGATCAAGAGTGCAGACACCGGTTCGTGGTCCGTCAGTTGACGAAGCGACTGGAGCACGTTGTCTAGCACCTCGTTGGTGCGTGAGACCACGCACCGCAGGAGCGCGCCATCGTACAAAAGGCCATCCTCGCGAGCCGCCAGCGCGTCCGCAGAGCGGTTCGAACGCACCAGCCTTCGGTCGAGGGTCATCACGAACGAGGCCACGTCGATCGAGTCCAGCGCACCCTCAGCGATCGCCGAATACCGCTTCGCCTGACGGAGTTTCGCGTACACCTCCACGGCGCGGGCGATGTGCCCCGCGGCCTCGTCGAGCCGGGCGTGGTAGCCGGGAGCGAGTGGCGCGTCGCGCTGCAAGACGTGGAGCACGCCGCAGAAGTCACCGCGCAGCTGAAGCACGCGCGAAGATCCGCGGATAGCGCCGTGACGCAACGCGAATTCACGGGCCATCGATAGACTCGCGATGAGCCTCGAGAGGCTGACCTCCGGGTCCGAGGCATCTGGGGAGTTCGCGGCGCAGATCCGCCCCTCTCCCCGATCCATCCGATAGTACCGCTCGCTGCTCCCGGGCAGCCCCGCCAGTACCCACCCAACCTGAGGCGGCAGCCCCTCGGCGAAGGTTACGATGACCAGAGACGGCTCCTCGCCACCGACGAACCGACCCGCCTGATAGAGCGCCTCGGGCCACCGCGACGGCTCCAGGGCCGCCCCGTAGAGCGCCTCGCAGACCGCAGACAGGTCTGGGCGCTCACAACTCCTCGAAGCCACCGCATCGTAGATCGTCCCGAGGGCCGCCGCCGACATCCTGCCATGGTAGAAGCCTCCGGCTCCGCCCTCAATCCTCCGAAGCTCACCCGTACAGGCTAAGTAAAATCCCGTATTTGACCCAGGCAAAAGCGCGCCTGCACTCCGTTGTGGCGAATGCTCCGACCCAATGGGCTTCGGGCCTCGCTCACGTAGTCTGTGATCGCGGACTCGAACCATGTCCGTCCGCGCTCGACTCTGAGGTCGACCAGTGCTGCTGCTGCCTCGATGCGCTCCAGCGGCCCTCGCTCCGCGCTGACGCAGATCGATTCACACGCCGAGAGCAGTTCGTTCGCCGGTCGTCCCGTTCGCCCCGCCAGGCGTGCGCGGGACGCCACTCCCGCGTCGGGGATCACCGAGAGACGACGCTCGCACAGCGCTCCGAGAGCCTCGTCGCCGCGCACGATGCTGACATAGGCCAGTTCGACGAGGGACGCCTCTGCCAGCCGGGGATGCTGCAGTTCGTCGGCCTCGGCGAGGGCCGCGAGCAGCACCTCGGTGGCGTCCTCGACCTCTCCGAGACATCGCAACGCCGCCCCGATGCCCTCGCCGGCGACCGCCGCGGCGCGACGGTTGCCAGCGTCCCCGGCGACGCTGCGGGCACATTCGTACGCGTCCAGCGCCTCGCCGAAGCGGCACTGTTGCATCAGCGCCACGCCCAGGTTCACGCGCGCGATCGCCTCGCGGCGGCGATCGTGCCCGCGGCGGTACAGCGCCGCGGCGCGAC
The DNA here is from genome assembly GCA_044376155.1 of Polyangiales bacterium. GTDB lineage: Bacteria > Myxococcota_A > Polyangia > Polyangiales > JAWKRB01. The sequence goes on along the minus strand of JBILLI010000057.1, from coordinate 12,181 downwards.
GATACAGCCTCGCCCCTTGCGGGAGATCGACGCCGGCCTCGATCGCGACGTAGGCCTGCGCGTGGAGGGCGCGCGCGGCGGTCCACGGGTCAGCCTCCTCGCGCCTCGAGGCGGCCGCGGTGTTCGACGCATCGCGCGCCTCGTCGAAGCGCCGCTGCTCTGCGAACAGGAGCGCCAGCTCCGCGCGCGCCGAGATCGCCCACCGACATTCGTCCGGAGCGCGGTGGGTCGCCGACCGGCCGCGCGCCTCCGCCAGCGCGGCGTCGCCAACCATTCGCGCGTGGTTGCACCAGCGCCAGTGCGCCTCCCGCTCCGCAGCCCCACCGAGTTCCGCCGCCAACCCATCGAGCTCCGCGAGCGTGGCCCGCTGGAGGCTTCGATCCCCCGACGGTTGCATCGAGTCATCCAGCGCGGTCAACGCGCGCCATCGCTGCGGCGCAGCGTGCGGGCACGACCGCAGCCGGTCGAGACAGGCGCGCGCCTCCTCGATCCGCCCAGCGCCGGCCCGCTGCTCTGTGGCGCGTACCCACCACTCCGCAGCGCGCTCGAGCGCCCCGGCGCGCTCGAAGTGCTCAGCGACGACCGCCGCATCGGCAACGGGCGCCGCCAGCAGATGGTGCGCCGCCCGCGCGTGTAGTTGCCGCCGACGGTCCTCTCGCAGCAGCGAGAGGGCGGCCGCCCCGACGGAGCCGTCGCGGAGCTCGACCCGCGACGAGCACGAATCCGGGGAAGGGATCATCCGTGCCAATCCGCTCCGCACGAGGCCTTCCGCATCGGGCCAGCCTCCGCCGAGCGCCTCGAGCGCCGCGCGCGTCGCGTCTCGTCCCAGGACGCTGATCCCCGCGAGGGTCGCCCGCGACCGTGCCGGCAACGCATCGAGCAGTCTGATGAGCTCGACGTCGCGACGCTCCGCGGCGATCTCGGCGCCCGCGGCGTCGCACAAGCGTTCCAGAAGAGACCCGAGATCCGCCCCGTTTACGGGCGTCGTCTCGTCGGGCGCCCCGCGCCGTGGGCCGCGCCTCCCGGTCCCGCGCTCGCCCGCGCGATCGAGCCCCTCGGCGAGCGTCGATGGAGCCCGATGCCGCGAACTCGCCCTCGCCCCCGCAGCTACCGGGCCAAGGACGGCGAATTCGTCATCCTCCCTGGAGAGAACCCACGCAGTCCCGACCTTCTGCGCACACGACGCGTCGATCCGCATCCCGGGAGAGCGCGAGAGACGGTTTGCCCGCGCCACCAGGGCTTCGAGATCCCCCTGTCCGTCGCCGACGGGGCAAGCGCCCCTCGCAACGGCCACCCCCTGCGCCAGCTCCGTCACCCTCCAACCAAACGCGAGGGCCTTCGGCAGCGCCGCGGCTTCGAGCGAGCCATCACGAAACACCGCGATCACGCTACCGTTGATCAACCGGGTCGCGGACGATCCCGCGCGTGACGCCATCTGCGCGACGGCGTCGGGGTCGACCGCCGATCGGACCACGCAGGCCACCGTCTCACAGGCCAGCGATGTCGCGCCTGCCGGCCAATCCAGCAGGGGCCTCGCCGGAGGCTCCGACGCCGAGCGCATCACCGTCGCGAGGGTGCGAACCAGCTCTCCCGCCTCACAAAGCCGCCGCGAGCGCTCGCGCGTCAGCGCGCGCGCGAAGAAATCGACCAGGGCCTCGGGTACATCGAACCCCTCCCGGTCGATGGCCGGCGTGACGTGAGCGATCCGATAGAGCGTCATCGCGACCGTCGACGCAGTGAAGGGCGACGCGCCCGCGATGCTGGCGTACATCATCACGCTCAGCGACCAGACATCGTCCGCCGGATCGGGCTCCGTGCTCCGAGCGCGCTCGGGGGACATGAACGCGACCGTCACGGGAAGGCTGATGTCCGTCCAGCCTCCACGGGGCGACGCGTGCAGGTCGAGGAGGCACGGGCTGCCGACACGACCTTCTCGCAAGAAGACATTCGCCGGCGAGACATCGCCGTGGACCAGCCCCTCGCCGTGAAGACTCTCCAGCGCACCGCCGATCCGAATGCCCAGGTCTACGGCCTCGCGCCATCGCAGAGGCCCACGCTCGAGCCGCGCGGCCAACGTACAGCCGCGCAACGCCTCCATGACCAGGTACGGTGCGCCGTCGTTGCCTCGACAGACGTCGAGGACCCGAACGACGTTCGGGTGAGAGAACGCGCGAAGCAGGGCAGACTCGTACGCGAGGCTCCCGTCGCGAGCGCCGGTCACAAAGGCGAGCCGCTTGATCGCGACAGGGAGGCCGTCGCGCGTTCGAACAGCCTCGAACACCTCGCCCTCTGCGCCGCTGCCGAGCCTTTTCCCCAACGAGTAGCCCTCGAGAACCGGCCGCGCGCCCACCGCCGCAACGGTAGCACGTCGGCTCAGGGGGCGAGCCTCCCGAAATCTCAGGCCGGTTCGCTCGTCGGCGATCGTCGCGGCGTGTTCGACGCCACGCGGCGCAGGCCAGACGCCGCCGGGGGCAGTCTCGCGCGAGTCGCCTCCCGTCTTCGCGCGCCGTGCGTTCGTGGACCGATGGAGGGACGGCGACGGTGCGATATGCTCGGGCATGGCGATGAGCGCGCGGCGTCTCCGAAGGTCATCGGTCTTGGTGGCGTTGACCTTTGTCGCCACGCCGGGCTGCGCGCGTGACCCCGCGGTTGTGGCACCCATCAGGCCGCTCCCGTGTCCTGCCGATTGGGTTGGCCTCGCGTCCGGCGGCTGCGCGCCGGCTGTGCTCGTCTGCGGATCCGATGACGGCTCGGCTCGCTGCGAGCCGGGAGGGCCCCCGGGCTCCCGCGTCGTCGTCGACGACGATGGCTACGAGGGCCGCAGCCTTTACGCTGGGTCCTCGGGGACCATCCTGGGCGCATGGTCTCTGGGCGCGGGCGACTGCCCCGGCGGCGCGCCGCGAGACGATGATGGTGCGTGCCCTTGGCCCGACGCGGCCTCGCCGCTCACCCCGAGCGGCTTGGCGCCGCCCTCGTCCGACTGCGGGGCTACGACGGCGGTCCCGGGCGCGCTTCACGTCGACAGCCGGGCACCTCGCGGCGGTGACGGCAGCCGAGAGCGTCCATTCTCTTCCCTCGATGAAGCCCTCCTCCGCAGCGACGACGATCTGACCCTCCAGGTGGCTCCTGGGCGCTATGCGCTCGCCTCGCTGCGACGGTCGGGAGCGCTGCGACTCCTTGGGACCTGCGCCGCGAATACGCGACTGCAACTCGCCGAGGGCGCGTCTCTGGTCATCGAGGCCCAGTCCGAACTTCAACTCTCCGGTGTGACGGTGGAGGCCAGCGGCCTCATTGCTCAGGTCGACCGCGGCGGACGTCTCCTGGTGTCCGACAGCGCCCTGGCCTCTTCGTCGGGTGTGGCGCTCCGCCTGAGCGGCGCTGAGGTGACCGTCACGGGGAGCGAGATCGCATCGGCGGATCCCGGTGAAGGAGCGGCGCTCCGAATGCAGGGCGGTCGCCTCCTTCTGCGCGCATCGACCCTGCGGGCGCGCGGGGGATACGCCCTCGAGGCCTCGGAGTATGCGCGCATCGAGGCGGACGACGTGCGTGTCGAGGCCGCCGGCGCGGCGCTCGCCCCGATCGCGCTCGACCACGCGACGATCGCGCTCCGGCGCGCCGAACTCCGCGGGGGAGTCGTCGCGGGCGCGCTCTTCTCGCGGGGCGCCGAGGCCCGCCTCGACGCCGTGAGGGTCTCCGGGCAGCAGCGCGGATCCGCCCAGCGCTATCGGGCCGGCGGGGTGGTCGTGCAGCTCGGCGCCCGGCTCATCGCCAGAGACCTCGTGATCGAGCGAAGCCGGATCACCGGTCTCGCGCTGCGTGACTCGCAGAGCGCGGCCTCTGTCGACGGCCTCACCGTTCGGGAGATCGAGGCCGTCGACGGGGCGGGTCGATGTGTCGACGTCAACGACGGCGCCACCGCGACGCTCCGGCGGGTCTCGCTCCGCGGCTGTCACGACGCCGGTCTTCACGTCGCAGAGTTCTCCCGGGTCGACCTTCGAGACGCGCGGATTCGAGACGTCGCCGCACGCGCCGATGGCCTCTTCGGGTTCGGCGTGGCCGTCGTCGCCCTCGGCCACCTGGATGCGCGACGTGTGCTGATCGAACGCTGCACCATGGGCGGCGTCGGCGCGGCGGGCCTTCCCGAGTCCCACCTCCAGCGAGCGGGGCTCGCCGACCCGCTTCGCCGCCTGGGCGCTCTCTCGACGACGGTGCGCTTGCGAGATGTCATCGTGCGGCAAGGCCGCCCCCTAGAGGCGGCCGCGAGCTTCGGCGTGGTCGGTGCGGCGGGGGTCCAGATCGACGTCGAGCGTCTGGCCGTATCCGAGGTTCCCGGGGCCGCGGTCGCGATCACCCCCAATGGCTACCCGACGGCTCCCTTCGTGAGCGCGCTGGTGAATTCCGCGCGCATTCCCCGGGTGCTGGGCGACGCGCTGCTACGGGTGCTCCCGTCTCACCTCGATGGCTCGTCCGCGCTGCGCGGTCGGGATCTCTACGTTCGACAGGGAGCCATCTGGCGCGTCGGCTACGACGGCGGCAGCGCCTCGCAGCCGCCCCTCCGGGCATCGATCGGACTCTACGTGGCCCCAGGATGCACGCTGGACGGCGAGCGGCTCTCGCTGCACGCCGGGGAACAAGGCGAGTACGGGCTCGTTCAACTGGGAGCGACGCGGGTCGCCGGGATTCGGATGACCCCGATGCGGCGCTGCTCCGTCGCGGCGGCTACGACCGCCGCCGCGGCCGACTTGTCGGCCGACGACTCGCCCCTCCCACCGCCCGCACGCTGCGCCGCCGCCGGCCTCGAGGTCATCCGGCTTCCCTTGTCGGCAGACTGACGACGGGGCCGGGAAGGCCGCGAGGCGCCGCCGATCGCGCGGCGATTTCGATCCCTCGCCGCCGCTGCCGACGGCGTCGTTCGGACATGTCGGGAGAGGGACGTGAGGAGAGGGAGCGTCTGCGGCGCACCCGGCGACGACGCCGCGCCGTCTACTCCAGCGCCGGGCTCACGGGGTCGGCGCGCGCAACGGTCGCTCGGTGACCCACATGTCGAAGCCACCCGTGGCGCCCGGTCGGTTCGAGGTGAAGTAGAGCCGACACTGATCGGGGGAGATCCAGTCTGGGACGTCGACGCCGGGCGAAGCGAGCTCGTCGACGACCCTCGCGCCGCCGAAGGGGAGGCTCGGCGAGGTGCGCGTGGCGGTCCAGATCTGGAGCCGCCCGCCGGCGCGATCGGTGCCCCAGAAGGCCGTGAGGCCGTCTGCAGAGACCACCACGCCGTTCTCTTGACTCGACGTGTTGAGCTCGCTCATCGGCGTCGGCGTGCCCAGCGTCGTGGCGTCGGTCACCGTTGCGGCGTAGAGGTCGTATCGGCCGAACTGCCCCTTCAACCAGTACAACCGATCTCCAGTCAGGGAAGCGAAGGGAACGCCGTCGTCGAGGTCGCTGCCGCGAATCGAGGCGAGGTACTGCACCGGCCCGAAAGGCCGCGACGTGTCGGCGCGGGTCGCGGCGAAAAGGCGCTCGTTGCCCATGCGTCCGGACTGAAAGAAGATCGTCCGCCCGTCGCCGGAAACCGCAGGGTGGCCGTCTCCCCCGCTGGAGTTCAGCTCCGATACTGGGGTGACGGCTCCGAACGCCTCACTGCGCGAGCTCCTACGGGCGACGTAGATGTCCGAGGTTGACGAGCCGGGGCGGTCGCTGCCGAAGTACATCGTGAGCTCATCGGCCGTGAGCGTCGGTGAGAAGTCGAAAGAGGCCGAGTTCGCGCCAGGTACCAGCCGCGGTGCGCCCCAGGGACCAGCGAGGTCGCAGGGGGGCGCGCAGGTCCCTGCGGCGCAAATGCGCCCGAGGGTGCATGCCGTTCCGCAGCCGCCGCAGTTCGCCGCGTCGGTCTGTGGATCGACGCAGCGCTCGCCGCAGCGAATCAGCGTCGCGGGACACTGCGGCACGTCGGAGGTGCCGATCCCTCCGTCGGCGGAGACGACCGTCGAGACGACATCGAGCCCGGGGGACGACGTGTCTCTGGCGATATCGGCCGCGCCGCCCTCGACGGGAACATCGGCGATCGCCGCGTCGTCGGGCGTGACGGCCGTCGGCACGTCGAGACGCGCGCCGCCGTCACGGCAGACGCATGTGCCGAAGCGCCCATCGGGTTGACAGACCTGGACCCCGGTTGCGCCGCCGCCGCACGCGCAATCGTTCGAGCGACCCGCGATGCAGGTCGCCGCTGACCTGGACGAACTCTCGGCAGAGCCGCACGCCGCGACGAGGAGCGTCGCGGCGAGCCAAACGAGGCGTAGCGAGCTTGTATTCACGATTCACCTGAATAGTGCGTGCCTTGTCGTCAATCACAGACAGCAGGCATCGATCTCCAGAGGGCGGGCCTTCGAGGCCGGGCGTCGGTCCAACGAACGATTGCGCCGACCCATGGATACCGAATGGCGCCGAGCTTGAGAAGTCACCCAGATAGGTGATAGCGGCCCCGACGGTTGAAGGGGTCCCTCGCCAACACGACGAGCTTGTCCGTCTCCCTCGGGATCTGGAGGGCGCGCGCACCGAACTCGTGCGGCGCCCGTCGGGGGCCATGGCGGGCCGATTCACCCAACTGGGTGAATCGACATCGTCGGTCACCCTGTGTACCGCTGCGAGAGCAAGGCGACAGAGTCGGGGATGCGGCGCATCTCGCCACCCCGCCGACATCCGTGGGCGATCGGACGCGAAGGGAGAATCAATCACATGATACCAGGTAGCCATTGGGCCCAGGCGGCGCTGGCCGCCGTCGCGCTGGCGGGCGCGTCGTGCACCGTTGAAGAGTCTGGCGCTCCGTGCGTCGCGGGGCAGACAATCGAGTGTGCGTGCCCCGGGGGCGAGTTGAGCGTCAGCACTTGCCAGCGCGACGGATCCTTCGGGAGTTGCGACTGCGCTTCCGAGAACCCCGATGGTGGTTCCGGCGGCGGTGCTTCGGGCGGGGTCTGTCTCGAGGGCGAGACCCGCGCGTGCGAGTGCGCCGGCGGTGCCGCGGGCTTCGCGCTGTGCCTCGAGGGCGGGCAGTCGTGGAGCGACTGCGTCTGCGATGCGAGCCCTTCGGAGGAGACACCTCGGAGCGCCTGCGAGCGCGTGCTCTCGAGCACTGACGGCGCCTCGGAGGGCAGCGCCCGTCGGCTCGTGCTCTCGAATCGCGACTCGCTGCGAGACGAGCGACCGCAGGTTCCCGCAGGATGTCTCATCGGCAACGGCGCGATGGGGTTCTCACGGGCGATCCGCCACGTCATGGCGAGCACCGGGAGGTTGTCGGTCCGATCCGACAACGCGGGGACCCTTTCGACGCTCGACACGGTCATCGTCGTCACGGAGGGCTCCTGCAGCGCATCGTCGCCGGCCATCGCGTGCAACGACGACATCGAGGACAAAACCTACACCTCGCGGGTCGTTACGCCGCCGCTGCAGGCGGGCACCGAGGTGACCATCTGGGTCGGGGGGTACGACCCGCCGTGGAGCGACGAGATCACCGCTGTCGGCGAGATCGAGCTGCGGATCGAAGAGCAGGCTGAGGCCCCCGCATGCACGCCGCGCTGCACCGCCGCCGATGGCACGCGCGCCACGTGCGGCTCCGATGGGTGCGGAGGTACCTGCGGCGCCTGCGCCGAGGGGACGCGCTGCGTCGGTTCACGCTGCGAGTCGACCTGCGAAGCGGTGTGCGGCAACCGCACCTGCGGGCCCGACGGCTGCGGCGGGTCTTGCGGCACCTGCGCGCCGGGTTTCACGTGCGACGCCAATGGAAGCTGCTCTTGCAGCCCGCGCTGCGCGCCCGGCGTGTGCGGTCCAGACAGCAACGGATGTGGCGGAGTGTGCGCGTGTCCCGCCGGGCAGGTGTGCGACGGCGGGCGTTGCGGCCCCGCGCCGTGCGTCCCTCGCTGTGCGCCGGGGACCTGCGGCGGGAGCAACGGATGCAACGGCACCTGCGGCTGCGCGAGCGGGAACTACTGCGCCTCCGGTCGCTGCGTGCCCTGCAGCGGGGGACGGTGTGTCCTCGGCAACGTCGGCGGGCGTTGTGGAACCCTCTGCGGCTGCGGGCAGGTCTCCCGTTGTAATCCCGGGCTGATCTGCCGCGCGAACGTCTGCACGGCTCCGGTGTGCGTCCCGCGGTGCACCGCGTGCAACACGAACGACGGTTGTGGAGGAACGTGCCGTTGCCCCTCGGGACAGTCGTGCATCAGCGGTGTCTGTCGCACGCCAACGTGCGTGCCGCGCTGCACGCCGGGGCTGTGCGGCGGCAGCAACGGATGCGGTGGCTCGTGCGGATGCGAGGCCGGACTCAGCTGTCAGTCGGGGCGTTGTGTGCGCCCGTCGTCGGGCGGTTCATCGGGCGGTGGCGGCGCCAACGCGGCCGGCTGCATCTCGGTCAGCCGGCCGAGTTGCAACGACATTCTCAATTCGAGTTGTTGGGTCCGATTTCGGAACAACTGTTCGAGGGCGGTGTATGTCGATTACCGCGGACGGGGCTCCGGCGGCGCCGATATCGCTCCTGGCGGCTCGGCCTCAACGGGACGCACCGTCGCGGAACTGGGCCTGATGCTTTGGGGCGCGTGCTACCTGCCCGCGCGGGTCGTCTGGTCGGGATCGTCATACATCTGTCGATGATGCCGAGCGCGGCCATCGCTTTCGATCCCCCACGCGGGCTGGGACGGGGGTGTGGTTCCCACGTGCGCGATGCCGCGCGCGATCGCGGCCAACCCTCGAGCGCGCACACTTCGAGGCTGCGATTCCAGCGCGAGAGCGCCTGCCCCGCGGTGGGGGCGACGCGTGTCGGCATCGCCGAAGGCGGGGGAGACACACCGGTGGTCTCGCGCGCCGTCGCGGCGGCGATGAGCGCGCGTCACGGCGAGCCCTTGGTGCGCGTCCTGCGCGGGCCTGAAACCCGAGGCCCGCCCCGAGCGCCGCGTTGACGTTCAGGGTACGTGCTGCTGGATCCCCAGGGCTGAAGCGGTTGCAACGCGTTGACGCTCGGGGTCTCTGCGATCCCCGAAGCCTCCTCCACCGTCACCTGACATCGATTGGTCCGCGCATCTCGCTGCGCACGCGAAGAGCGGGCTGAGCCTGCGGGAGTACGCGCGCGTGCACGGGCTCAAGGCCGACACGCTCTACAAGAAGCGCTATCGCCTCCTGCCCCCATCCGCGCGCCGACCGCGGCTGCTGCCCGTCACCATCGAGGCCGCCGCGCCCTGCGAGCTCGCGTTCCCCGACGGGCGCGTCCTGCGCTTCCCCGCTTCGCTCGCCGCCGAGGCCCTCTGCGCGTGGGTCACGGCGCTGGAGTCGCGATGATCCTCGTGCCCACCTCGCGGCCTCTCTACGCCGCCGTCGACCCCGTCGACTTCCGACGCTCCTTCGACGTGCTCATCGCCATCGCGAGCGAGCAGCTCGGGCTCGACGCACTGCGCAGCGCCGTCGTCCTCTTCTTCAATAAGGACCGCACCCGCTGCACGCTCCTCTTCCACGACGGATCCGGCGTCGTCACCCTCTACAAGCGCCTCGACCGCGCGCACTTCCACATCCCCTCCATCATGCGCGCAGGGGATCGCTCCGTGCGCATCGAGGCCCTCGAGCTCGGGATCCTCCTGGCCGGCATCGAGCGTCGCTGAAGAAGATCGTCGCCCACGGGAATTCTTCGAGCACCACGGATGTTTTCGTGGCGTGGAGCTCGCCGAGGCACTGCACACCATCGACCTGCTGCGAGGGCACATCGAGGCCCTCGAGGTGCAACTCATGGGGCGCGACGCCACGATTCAGCTGCTGACCAACGAGCTCATCCTGCTCCGCTTCCAGTGCGAGCGACACGAGCGTGCGCGCTTCGGCGACAACCGCGAGCGGGTCACGACGGAAGAGCCCGCACTCCCCGGCGTCGACCTCTCGGTGCACAACGACAACGCCGCCGAGGCGCCCGCCGCGCCACCGCCCGAGGAGACGGAGAAGAAGAAGAAGGGATCAGGGCGGAAGCGGCGCAAGCGGCTCCAGGTGGACCCCGCGTGCGTCACACAGAAGCACGTCACGATCGAGCCCGAGTCCATCGCGTGTCGCTGCTGCGGCAAGGACATGGTGGTCATCGGCGAGGTGACCTCCTCGGTCACCGAGCGCATCCCCGCGCGCTACGAGGAGACCATCACGCACCGGCCGAAGTACGCCTGCAACCGCTGTCGTCAGGGCGGTGTGGTCATCGCGCCCGCCCCCGAGCCGCTCGTCACCGGCGCAGGCGGCGTGGGTGTCTCGCTCGCCGCCGACATCGCGGTGATGCACTACGCCGATCACCTTCCCTTCCACCGACTCGCGGGCATCTTCCTGCGCGAGGGTCTGCAGATCGATCGCAGCACCCTCGGACGCGTCGCGCAGCGCGTGGCCCTCGCGCTGCGCCGCCTCGTGGAGGCGATGCGCAAGGAGCTTCTGCGCGGCGACGGCGTCGTCGGCATCGACGGCACGCACATGAAGATCTTCGCCAAGAAGCGCTGTCAGCGCCGCACGGTCTACGTGCTCCACGGCGGCGGACACGTCGTGTTCATCGCGCTCAAGTCGGCCAACGCCGTCGCGATCTTCGAGGGCTTCGAAGACTTCCGCGGCGTGGTGGAGTGCGACGCGGCGACGGTGCACCTCGGGGAGCACAGCCAGAAGCTCGGCCTGCTCATCGCGCTCTGCAACGCCCACGGCCGCAGGAACTTCTTCGACGCGCGCGGCACCGACACCCCGCGCGCCAACCACGCGCTCGCGTTCTTTCAGGAGGTCGCGCAGGCCGAGCGGGAGTGGCGCGATCTCGACGACGCGAAGCGACAACGACAACGCGAGGAGGTGCTCGCTCCGCGCTTCAAGGAGTTCCTCGCGTGGTTGGTGGCGGAGCGTCCATCGCTGGTGCCACGGAGCCCGATGGCGCAGGCCTTCGACTATGCGCTCTCGCACTGGGCGGGGCTCACCCACTTCTTGCGCGACGGCCGTGTGTCGTGGACGAACAACACCAGCGAGCGACTGCTGCGCCACATCGTCGTGGGGCGCAAGGCGTGGGTGTACCGCGGATCGTTCGAGGGCGCCGAGCTCGGGTGCGTGCTGTGGAGCCTGATGATGAGCTGTCGCCTGCACGGGATCGATCCGCGGCAGTACCTGCTCGACACGCTCGCCGCGCTCTCCGACACGCCCACGAGCCGCGTGCTGGAGCTCACGCCGAAGGCCTACGCGGAGCGCCTGCGCGTTGCGCGAGAAGGGGCTGCGCGTGACGGTGCGACCGAGGCCGCGGCGTAGCGTCAGTCCTCGCGGTCGGCGCCGAGGTAGCCGTCGATGACGACGAGTCGCGGGTCGTCGCCGTTCGGCGCGATGGCGCGGAGCACGTCCTGGGTGATGGCGTCGAAGCGGTTCATGAGGAGGTCGGTGATCTTCTCGAACTCGGGCCAGAGCACGCGCGAGAAGAAGGACGGCGGCACGCAGACCATGAGGGTCTGCCGCCGCTGCCCCGCGTGTCGGTGAAGGTGCAGCCCGTAGCGTCGCCCGAGGGCAATGAAGACCGCGCGCCGCCACGGGTCCGGGAGCGTGACCTTGTGGGTCACGTCGGCCTCGCGGGCGCGCACCTCGGTGAGCCTGGCGCCGAGCGCGGCGGCGGCGTCGGTGAAGCGGCTGTCAGGGGCGAGCATCGCGAGGCGCGCCTCCGCCACGCGCACTTGCTCCAAGAGATTCGCGTCGTCCATCGACCGCGACGATCGTGCCTGCCGGGCCGCGCGATCAAGTTCCCGACGCGGCGCGGACAATCACGGCCGTGCCGAGCCGACAAGGGCAGAGCCTCGACGATCGCGATGGGGATTCGTCACCGCGTACCAAGGACCTGCTCGACCTGCTGTTGAGCCGCTGGGGCACGCTGCGCACGGAGGTGCCGGTGCCCGCGACCGACGCGCAGCGCGCCGACGTGAGCTTCGTCCCGCGCGCTGAACTCCCTGCGGCGCTGGGCCTCCTGGCGTGTCTCGGCGCGGTGCCGTGCCTCTTCGAGCTGTTCTCCCAGGCGCCCTCGCGGGAGGAGCTGATCGCGTGCCAGCGCAAACTGCTGCAATGGCGCCACACCCTGCGCAAGCGCGACCGTGACGCCGAGCCCGCGTGCTGGCTGCTCTGCGCGGCGCGGCCCGACCTCGCGCTGCGGTCCCTGGGCTTCACCGCCGATGTT
>JBILLI010000517.1:0-5687 GCA_044376155.1 Polyangiales bacterium | reverse complement strand
ACCAGCATCAGCGCGAGCAGCATCCAGTTGGGGCCGAGCACGTACGCGGTCAGCATCTCCCACGGGGTGCGACGCGCGAGGCGGTGCTGGTCCAGCGCGCCCGCCTGCCGGTCGCTGAAGAGCTGCTGCGCCGCGAGCACGGGACCCGCAACGAGGGCCAGCAACCCGACCATCGACTGCTCCGCCACCGCGAGCACGAAGCGAGATCGCTCCGACGCCGCCGCGGCCACGAGGAGCGCGAGGGCCGCGAGCACCCCGAGCGTCGCCAGCAGCGCGCCGGGGCGGGCGGTGTTCGTCGCCACCGCCGCCAGCAGCGGGTGTCGCGAGCTCTCGAAGCGGTCGGTGCGGGTCATCAACATCTCCTGTGCCCCTTCAAGTTCTGCGCGCGAGCTGACCGTACAGCGAAGCGATCTGCGGACGCTCCGGGGTGAACGACACCACCGGCAGGCCCGCGTCGACGAGGGCCCGAAGCAGCGCGGCCTGCGCCACGGCTTCGTCAGAAACCTGCACCCACAATCCGTTCCCGTCCACCCGCGACAATCGCGCGTCGTCGACCCGGGTGACGGCCGCTTCGATCACGCGCCGCTGCGCCGCGGCGTCGCCCAGCAGGATGACTGCCACGGTGAGCGTGCCCGCCTCGGCGCCGTGCAGCTCCTGCGCCGTGCCGTGGCCCACCATGCGCCCGCGGGCGAGCACCACGAAGGCGTCGCAGAACGCATCGAGCTCGGTGAGCACATGGCTGCTCACCAGCACCGTCGCGCCCCCCGCGGCGACCTCGCGGAGCACCTCGGCGAGCATCGCGCGGGCGTCGGGATCCATGCCGTTGGCGGGCTCGTCGAGCATGACCAGCGGCGCCTCGCGGAGCATCACCTGCGCGAGCCCCAACCGCTGTCGCTGCCCCAGCGAGAGCGCGCGCACGGGGTGATCGCGGTGGGCCGAGAGCCCCACCCGCGCGAGCCAGGCGTCGACCCGCGCATCGATCTGCTCCTCGGGCACGCGGTCGATGCGGGCGACATAGACGAGTTGTTCGCGCGCCGAGAGCCGCTCCCACGCAGGGGGGTGGTCGGACATCATCGCCACGTCGCCGCCCTCGACGCGCACGCTTCCGCGCAGGGGTGGGTGCAAGCCCGCGAGGCACCGCATGAGGGTGGACTTGCCCGCCCCGTTGGGCCCCACGAGCCCGTACACCCGCCCCGGGCTCAGCGCGAAGGTGACCTCGCGCAGCGCGACGGTGTCTTCGTACGCCGCCCAGAGGTCGGTGACCTCCACCCGCGCGGGCTGCGGGGTCGACGCGTCGCGGTCGGGAGACACCCGGTACACAGAGAGAGTGTACGCCCTCCGCGGGGGTTACATCACCGTGGTGACCGCGCCCAGGGACTCGTCGCCGAAGCGATCCACTCCGCTCACGGCGTAGCGCCCCGCGGGGAGCGTCACCCGCGCCGGCGCCGCCGCGGGCACACACCGATCGAGGGACCACCCGCTCCCCATCGCGCGGTAGAAGCACCACGCGCGCCAGCGTCCGGGCGCGCCGGGGTTGACGGTCACGGCCCCGCGCATCGCGGTGACCTCGGGCGCGCGGGGGGTGCTGCGCGTGCCCGCGAGCGGCGGCGTGAGCGCGGGGCTGGAGTGAAGATCACGGCGCAGCATGGTGGCGAAGCCCAGGCGATCATCACGCAGCTCGGTGGCCGAGAACCAGATGTTGCCCAGGGCGCCGCGGTCGCGCTGCGCGCGGGTGAGCGTCACCTGCGTGCGCAGCTCGTCGAGGGTCCACGCGGGGGAGGAGCCCAGGCGGTCGCAGTTGTTGCCCGCGAAGATCGAACGACCGTCGCGCGTCTGCGCGGCCCACCACGCGATGAGCGGACCGTAGGCCTGCGCGGTCTGCGTGCTGGGCCAGTAGAGCTGCGGGGCGAGGTAGTCGACCCAGCCCTCCACGAGCCAGCGGCGCGAGTCGGCGTAGATCGCCGTGTAGGGGTCGAGGCCGGTGATGCCCGCGGGCATTCCAGGGCGATAGATCCCGAAGGGGGAGATGCCGAAGCGCACGTCGGCGCGCTGCGCGCGGAGCTCATCACCGACCCGGCGCACCATGCGGTTCACGTTGTCGCGGCGCCAGTCGCCCACCGAGAGGCGCCCGCCCCCCATGAGGTACGCCATGAACGACGGACCATCGGGAAAGCCCTCGCCCGCCGCGGGATACGGATAGAAGTAGTCGTCGAAGTGCACCCCGTCGACGTCGTAGCGCTCGACCACGTCACGGATCACCGCGCTGAGGCGGTCTTGCACCACGGTGCGGGCCGGGTCCATCCAGCGCTTGCCGTCGTAGGTGACCACCGCGTCGGGGTTCGTGAGGGAGATGTGCGGCGCGACGTGCGCGTTGCTCGCCGCGGTGGACGCGCGGTAGGGGTTGAACCACGCGTGCACCTCGATGCCGCGGGCGTGGGCCTCGGAGACCAGGGTGCTGAGCGGGTCCCACCCCGGGTCGCCGCCGGGTGTGCCCGTGAGGTAGCGACTCCAGGGCTCCAGCGCCGAGCGGTAGAGCGCGTCGCCCTCGGGCCGCGCCTGAAACACCACCGCGTTGAGCCCCGCGCGCTGCGCCGCGTCGAGCAACACCACCAGCTCCGCGCGCCCCTGCGTCGCCGTGAGCCCGCGGCGCGAAGGGAAATCAATGTTCGACACCGTGGCGATCCACACCGCGCGGAACTCCCGCGGGTGCGACACGGCCACGAAGGCCCCCGCGGTGCCGCCGTCGACCGGCGCGATCACCGGAACGTCCGTCACGTCCGTCACGTCGCGCGCGGTGGGCACATCGGTCACGGCGGTCACGTCCATCGCGACCAGGACGTCGGCCGCGGGCGCGTCGACGACGTCGGTCACGGCGCCGTCAACCGACGCATCCCCTTGCGGCGCAGGCTCTTGCGCGCACCCGAGGAGCACCCCGAGCAGCCCCCCGAGGACCTGTCTGACCCGCGCGCGCATCGGCGCATCGATGCATCAATCCCGCGCGGCGCGCAACGGTCACTCCACCAGCGCGGGGACCTGCGCGCGGGCCTCGTCGCGCACCAGCCCGAGCACCTGCGTGGTGAGCCCCAGGGCGTTGGCCGCGCGGGTGAACTCCCCGCCGTCGGCCTCGTCGTGAAAGCCCAGGTCGATTTCGCGACAGAGCCAGTCGGCGACGCACACCACCGCCGCGCCGGGGTGGATGTGCTTGCCCCAGTTGAGCTGGTGGTGCCGCGAGATCACCAGGGAGATGTCCTCGGGGAGCTCCCAGAGCTTCGCGAGGATGAACGCGTACACCTCGTGGCCGCGGTGGAGCGCGGGCCAGAGCTCGTCCCAGAGCACGGGCTTGCCGCCCCGAGGGATATCGGCGACGGCGATCATCCCCGCGGCGATGCCCGCGTCGTGGAGGAGCCCGCAGAGGAACGACTGCTCGTCGGACATGGGCGTGCGCCGCGCCACCAGCCGCGCGACGTGCGCGCAGGCCACGCTGTGCCGCCGCAGACGGTTCATGGGCTCGTCGAGCCCCGGCGCGCGGAACACCCGCATCGCCATGCTCTCGGCGAGGAAGACGTCGGCCAGGGTGCGCAGCCCCAGCCGCGTCGCGGCCTGCGCGAGGGAGTGCACGGGCTCCTGCGCGCCGAAGATGGGCGACTGCGCCACACGGACCACCCGGGCCGCGAGCAGCGCGTCCTGTTCGAGCAGGTGGGTCACGCGGCGAAAGTCCACCTCGGGGTCGCGGGTGATGCGCACGAGCTCCATCGCCGCGGCGGGCAGCACCGGCGGGCGATACCCCGGCGCGCGAAAGGTGTGCACCAGGCGGGCCTCGATGTCGGTGAGCCCGGCCGCCCGCACCTGCTCCGTGGGGATCCGGAACATGCCCTTGCCGTACCGAGGATCGTTCGGTTGCATCGCTCCGCTCCACGCGCGGGCGACCGTCGTCACGACGCTCGGAGCGTCGTGCGCGGTCACACCTGCGGCATCGGGATGATCGGCGGAACCCCCGGGGCGCTTGAGCGCGCGAGGTGCACCGCGAAGCGTTCTTCGGGGTCGGTGAAGGTGCGCACGCGCGTGAGCCCCGCGGCCGTGAACAGCGCGTCGACCCGCGGGAGGTCGTACTTCACGCTCGACTCGGTGTGGATCGTCTCGCCGTCGGCGAAGCGCACCGTGAGCCCCAGGTCCCGCACGGTGACCGCCTGCGCGCCGACGCTCGCGAGGTGCATCTCCACCCGCGATGCGCGGTCGTTCCAGCGGGCGACGTGGCGAAAGCGCGCGAGGTCGAAGTCCGCCCCGAGCTCGCGGTTGAGCCGCGTGAGCAGGTTCAGGTTGAACGCCGCGGTGACCCCCTGCGCGTCGTCGTAGGCCGGGATCAAGCGCGACGGGCTCTTTCTCAGGTCGGTGCCGAGCAGCAGCGCGCCGCGGGGGCCGAGCACCCCGCCCAGAGACGCGAGGAGCAGCGCGGCCTCGGCGTCGTCGAAGTTGCCGATGGAGCTGCCGATGAACAGCGCGAGCCGCGAGCGCCCGGGAGACTCCCGCGCCACCGCCCCGAGGGCCTCCTCGTGGCGCCCGCACACCGGCAGCACCCGCACCGCGGGCAGCGCCGCGCGCAGGCTCTCGACCGCGAAGTCCAGCGCCGTCGGGGAGACATCCAGCGGGCGGTACGTGCATCGCCCCCAGCGCCGCAGCACCGCCGAGAGGATCAGCGTGGTCTTCGACGCCGAGCCCGCCCCGAGCTCCAGCACCTCGGGGGCGTCGTCCCCCTCGCCCACGGCCGCGACGATCTCGTCGGCGTGCGCCGCGAGGATCGCCCGCTCCGTGCGCGTGGGGTAGTACTCCGCGAGCTCGGTGATGCGCTCGTAGAGGGCCGATCCCGCGGCGTCGTAGAAGAGGTAGGGCGGCAGGGACTTCGGCATCGCCGTGAGCCCGCGCCGCACGTCGTCGGCGATGGTGGACGGCACACTCACTGCGGGAGGTCCTTCGCCACGCGCGCGCCGGTCATCTGAAAGGACGTGGCCGCGGGCCAGAAGTTTCGGTACGTGGGCCGCACGTGCCCGCGCGGGGTGAAGCACGAGCCGCCGCGCAGCACGAGCTGGTTCACCATGAACTTCCCGTTGTACTCCCCGACGGCGCCCTCGGCCGCGCGAAAGCCCGGATACGCGCTGTAGGCCGACGCGGTCCACTCCCACACGTCGCCGAACATCTGCGCGGGCGCGTCGCCCGAGGCGCGCGCGGGCAACGGGCGCAGCGCGCCGTGCTCGCGGTCGTTCACGCCGGTCTGCGCGGCGTGGCGCGCGGCGATCTCCCACTCGAACTCCGTGGGCAGCCTCCCCCCGAGGAAGCGCGCGAGGGCGTCGGCCTCGTAGAGCGTGAGGTGCGCCGCGGGCTCGTCGTCGCGGGCGTCGCGCTCGCCGTCGACCCCGAAGACCCGCGCCGCCCCGTCGCGCAGGGAGAGGTTGTGCGGCGCCTCGCGCTCGCCCTGCTGCACCCACTGCCACCCCTCCGAGAGCCACCACCGCGGGTCGCGGTATCCGCCGGCGTCGACGAACGCGCGCAGCTCGCCCACCGTGATGGGCCGCGACGACAGCGCGAAGGGCGCGACGTACACGGGGTGACGCGGGCCCTCGTTGTCGAACGCGAAGCCCCCGCCCGCGAAGCCCACCTCGTGGAGCCCCCCGGAGAAGTTCAGAAAGCGTTGC
>JBILLI010000545.1:0-5294 GCA_044376155.1 Polyangiales bacterium | reverse complement strand
GCCCCACGTCCCGGTCGGCCGCAACCCCCATGGCGCGCGGCCGCGGAGCCCGACCGCGGGTGTCACGGTCGCGCGAACGACAGCACCGTGATGCGCGCACCGTGCTTCATCGCGACGCGCCGACCCGCGGCGTCGAGGGCGACCGCCGAGGGATTCTCCCGGGGCATCGCGTGGAGCTCGGTGCGCAGGAGCACGTCGGGCCAGGCCTCGACGACGGCGCCGGTGGTGACGTCCACGAGCCGGGGGTGCCCTTCGAGGGTCAGCATGTGGCGCTCGTCGACGGCGAGCATGGCGCCCGCGGGGAAGGGCAGCGTGGCGGTGACGGCGGTGTCGTTCGTGAGGTCAACGAGGCTCAGGCGGTGCAGCCAGAGGTACCCGCTGGCAAGAGGCCCTTCGTGCCCGCGCGCGACGTGAGCAGCGTGAGCCCGTCGAGCGTCTGCGCCGCGTCGAATGGAAAGCCCAGGAACATGCACGGTCGCGCATAGGTGCCGTCGAAGAACAGCCGCGCACCCCCGCCCGCTGGGTCGATGAGGGCATCGCCGTCCCACACCAGGGTGCGCGCGTCGTGCGCGTCGAGGTCCGTCCGCTCGGCACGTGGGGTCATCGGCGCAGCTCTACATCGGCGTCGAATGCGATGCCACGGGCGCGTGCGTGGGAGGTGGTGGCGGAGCGCGGGTGGGCAACGGGGGAGGTCGGTAACCGTCCCGGTGGGGATGGAGTACGCGCCGACATGATTCGCTCCGCCGTGCCTGGAGAGACATCGACGTTGGTCGCGCTCGGCGTTGCGACGGGATTGTTCACCGAGGACGAGGCCGATCTGCTGTTGCGCGGGGTGCTCGACGACCTGCACGGCGGTCGCCTCGGCGTCGAGCATCACGCGGTGGTGTGGTGCGAAGAAGAAGGCTCGCAGCCCGCGGGCTGGGCGTACTTCGCGCTCCATGAGAAGGCCGATCGCGTCTGGGATCTCTGGTGGATCGGCGTGGATCCGGCACGCCACGGGCAGGGAGGTGGCGATGCGCTCATGGACGCGGTGGAGCGTGAGGTGCGGGCGCGCGGCGGCCGACTGCTGATCATCGAGACGAGCGCGCTCCCGCCGACCGCGCGGGCGAGACGCTTCTACGAGCGTCGTGGCTTCTCCTCGTGCGGGCGCGTTCCGGACTTCTATGGCGACGGCGACGACAAGATGATCTACGCCGCGCGCATGCCTGGCTGATCGACGGGGGCAGTGTGATTGGAGGGGCAAACGCATGACCCCGGGATGCATCCGCGATGAGCGCGGAGGCGCAGCGACAGGACAGGCCGCACGGGCAGTGGCCAGGCGAATTTCAGAAGCGCGGCGACGGAGAGGCGCGCGAAGAACGCAGTCGGGAGAGGTGCGCGGTCGCCAGCGCGCGCGTACCCCACCGCCGCCGTATCGCGCGCTCATGTTGGGCGCGTAGTCTCACTGCGGCACAAGGGGTCGGTGGGTTGGCAGCCGCGCTCGGTGCGGCCGCCGCGCCATCACGGCACGCATGGAGGGAGAGGGATGGGTCACGCGGACCGGGGGCACACACGCGCCCCCGAGGCCGCGCGCGGGGTCACTTGGACTCTTCGTACTCCGCGTCGACCACGTCGTCGCGGTTGCCCTGGGCGCCGCCCGGTGCCGCACCCGGTGCCGCCCCCGGCGCTGCCCCTTCGGGGTTCGCCTGGTAGAGCAGCCCCGCGACGCGGTGCGACTCGGCCTCGAGCTTCTGCGTCGCCGTGCGCACGCGCTCGCCGTCGCGGCTGTCGATGGCCGCGCGGGCCTCCTTCACGGCCTCTTCGAGCTTGGCGACATCGTCGCTGGAGAGCTTCTCCTTGTGCTCCTTGAGGATCTTCTCCACCTGGTAGGTCATGGAGTCGCACTTGTTGCGCTCCTCGGCCTCCTCGCGGCTCTTCTTGTCCTCCTCCTCGTGGGAGGCGGCCTCGCGCACGAGGCGCTCGACCTCGTCCTTCGAGAGGCCCGAGCCCGCGGTGATGGTGATCTTCTGGTTGCGCCCGGTGGCCTCGTCCTTGGCGGTCACCGAGATGATGCCGTTGGCGTCGATGTCGAAGCTCACCTTGATCTTCGGCATCCCGCGGGGGGCCAGGGGGATGCCGTCGAGCACGAACTTGCCGAGGGGCTTGTTGTCGCGCGCGAGCTGCCGCTCACCCTGGAGCACGTGCACCTCCACCTGCGGCTGGTTGTCGCTGGCGGTGGAGAAGGTCTCGCTCTTCGACGTGGGGATCGCGGTGTTGCGCGGGATCAGCACGGTGAACACGCCGCCCTGGGTCTCGACGCCCAGGGAGAGCGGGGTCACGTCGAGCAGGAGCATGTCCTTGACCTCGCCGCCGAGGATCGCGCCCTGCACCGCGGCGCCGATGGCCACGACCTCGTCGGGGTTGACGGTCTTGTTGGGCTCCTTGCCGAAGTACTCCTTCACGCGCTTCTGCACGAGCGGGATGCGGGTGGAGCCGCCGACGAGCACGACCTCGTTGATCTCGTTCGGGCTCTTGCCGGCGTCCTTGAGCGCGTTGCGCAGGGCCACGAGGGAGCGCTCGACCAGGGGGTCGATCATCTGCTCCAGCTTGGCGCGGGTCAGCCGGATGTTCATGTGCAGCGGCGTCTGCCCGGCCGCGGCGATGTAGGGGAGGTTGATCGTGGTCTCCTGCATCGAGGAGAGCTCGATCTTGGCCTTCTCCGCGGCGTCGCGGAGGCGCTGCAGGGCCATCTTGTCCTTGCCCAGGTCGATGCCCTGCTCCTTGCGGAACTCGCTGATCAGGAACTCCATCACGGTCTGGTCGACGTCGTCGCCGCCGAGGTGGGTGTCGCCGTTGGTGCTCTTGACCTCGACGAGGTTCTCGCTGACCTCGAGGATCGAGATGTCGAAGGTGCCGCCGCCGAAGTCGTAGACGGCGATGAGCTCGTCCTTCTTCTTGTCGAGGCCGTAGGCGAGGGCGGCCGCGGTGGGCTCGTTGATGATCCGGCGGACGTTGAGCCCGGCGATCTTGCCCGCGTCCTTGGTGGCCTGGCGCTGGCTGTCGTTGAAGTACGCGGGCACGGTGATCACCGCGTCGGTGACGGTCTCGCCGAGGTAGGCCTCGGCGGCCTGCTTCAGCTTGCGGAGCACGTGGGCCGAGACCTCGGGCGGCGCCATGCCGCGGCCGCGCACCTCGATGGCCGCGTCGCCGTTGCTCGCGGGCACGACCTTGAAGGGCACGCGCGACGCCTCGTCGCGGACCTCACCCGCCTTGCGGCCGATGAAGCGCTTGGCGGAGAAGATGGTGTTCTCGGGGTTCGTGATGCCCTGGCGCTTCGCCACCTGGCCCACGAGGATCTCGTTGTTGTTGTCCCACGCGACCACCGAGGGGGTGATGCGCGACCCCTCCTCGTTCACGATCACGTCCACGTCGCGGCCCTGCATCACCGCGACAACGCTGTTGGTCGTACCCAGATCGATCCCGATGATCTTGCCCATGGCTGCGTCGCTCCTCCTCGTCGCCGAGGTTTTGTTGGAAGGTTCTTCGCGGGGTCACACGCAGGGTGAAGCGGGCTCTCGCGCCGCCGCACCGGACCGCCGCTGCCCTCCCACCCGGAGCACCGACCTCCCCCGCGTCAACCATCAGGGGAGGCATCGGACACGCGCCGCGCGGATTGACAGGGGGGGTGTGTCCTACGATGGGCGCGGAACCTATCCACGCAACTCGCCACGTCAAGACCCGCGGGCGCACCCCGGCCCCCGGGGCTTGTTTCCAGGCCCTACCGCACGCAGACGCAGCACCGCGAGGGGTCTGTGCTCCCCGAAACCCCGCACCACCCCGTGGTGTTCCCGGCCCGCACGCAGGCTTCGTGACAGTCCGCGGCGTCTCCGCGGCAGCCCTCGCAGCCGTCGGCGACACACGTACAGCACTGCCCGGGGTCGCCACTCCCGGGCTGCCCGCAGGTGCCCGCGGCGAACCCCGCGCCGTGGCACGCCTGCGCGCATGACAGCCCCGGCGCCGTACACCCCGTGCACCCACCCCCCGCGGGGGCTGTGACCCCGACGGGCCAGGCCACGGCGATGCGGTTGCGGTCCCACGACATCACCGACGCGCCGCCGAACCACACGGCCGCGGCCCGGTCGCCCTCGACCTGAAGAAAGGGGGTGACCTGCCCGAAGCGGTCGTAGTCCGCGCCGCTGCGGGCGAAGAGCCGTCCGCGGTCGCGCCAGCACAACCCATCGTCGCTGGTGGCCCAGTAGGTCCCGTCGCCCGCCTCGCGGAGCATCACGTAGACCCCGCCGACGCGCTTCACGTCCACCGCGCCGGCGTCGAGAAAGACCGGGTTCGCGGGGTGTCGCGTGAAGGTCACCCCGTCGGTGGAGGTCGCGAGGCCCACGTGCCTTCGCCCGTTCGCGGTGCCGTCGTACCACATGCGGTAGACGCCGCTCTCCAGGAGCACCGCGGGGCGGCCGACCTTCTCGGCGTCCCACGCGCCCGACGCGCCCGGCGCGAGCACCTCACGCACGCGGGTGAAGCCCGTGAGCGAGGTGCTCTCCGCGAGCCAGATGCGGTCGTTCTCCGCGGTGGGCGCGTCGGTGTAGTACATCCGCCAGCGGTCCACCGCGCGCACCACGCTGGGGTCGTTGACGTGGTTCGAGCTCCCGCGCTCCAGCGCGGCCAGGGGCGCGTCGTCGCGGGGGTGCCGCCGCCAGGTCACGCCGTCGCGCGACACCGCGACGTGAATGCGGTCCCCGCCGTCGCTGGCCTGCGCGCCGTACCACATCACCCAGAGCGCCCCATCGCGGTGGATCTCCGGCGCGTACACGTTGTCACGGCCCTGCAAGGCGCTGCCTCGCGCGGCCACCAGCACCGGGTTGTGCCCCGCCACGGACCACCCCGTCGGCCACCCTGCGGGCAACGCCTCGCCGCACGCCCGCGGCGCGTCGAGGACCGCGGGCGCGTCGACGATGTCCGCGCGCGCAGGGACGTCGATCATGGCATCGAGGCGCAGAACGTCTTGCGGCGCAGGGAGATCCATCCCAACAGGGACATCCCGCGGCGGGGCGACGTCGGGGAGCGCGGGCGCGTCGAGGCCCACCGCGGCGTCGACGGGCGCGGGGGTGTCGGCGACGGCCACGAGGTCGTTCGCGGCGACGGTGTCAGGCTCGCGCGCCGCGTCGGTGTCGTCAGGCAGCACGCTCGTGGCGCACGCGCAGAGCAGCAGCGTCGGCGCGAGATGTCGGCGCACGACCTCAGCCCTCGCGGCGCGCGCTCACCCGCCACATCGCGCCGTCGAGCACCGGGCCGTCGGCGCG
>JBILLI010000516.1:0-5704 GCA_044376155.1 Polyangiales bacterium | reverse complement strand
GCGATGTGCCCCGCGACACCGGCCCCGCCGACGCGGGCACGCCGGCGTATGCGTCGGTGCAGGCGATCTTCAACGCGTCGTGCACGAGCTGTCACGGCGGGTCGGGCGCGCTGAACCTCGGGGCCACGGTGAGCTACACCAACCTCGTGAACGTCGCCGCCGCGGGCGGGTCGTGCGCGTCGTCGGGGATGCTCCGCGTGACCCCGGGCGACCCCATGAACAGCCTGTTGTTCCGCAAGGTCGCGGGCACCCAGCCCTGCGGCAACGCGATGCCCCGCAGCGGCCCGCTCGCCCCGGCCGACGTCGAGATCATCCGACGCTGGATCGCCGGGGGCGCGCCGCGCTGATAGAGTCCGTCCCCTCTCCTCGATGACCACCCTCGCGTCGCTCTCTCCCGCAGAGGTGCGCGCCCTCGGCGGGCTCGTGGTGTCGTGCGCCGGCGCCAACGAGGCCGCCCTCGGGATGCGCGCCCTGAGCTGGTACAATTCCATCCTGCGCCTCGGGCTGCGGGTGCCCTTCGTGGTGGTGCATGACCTCGGCGCGGCCATGCTCGGCGCGGCCTCGTCCATTCGGGTGCCGGCCGACCTCCCGCCGAACTTCGCCGCCCCGCACGCCACGGCGCAGGCCGCGCTGGCGGTGCTCGGGCAGTACGCGCAGGTGCTCGACGAGATCGCGAAGACCGACATCGCCGCGCAGCTCGCGGCCACGCGCATCGACGACTCGGTGCTCGCGACGCTCCTTGCGCGCGCCATCGGCCCGGTGGCCGACCGCTGGCGCAGCAGCATCGCGTTCGAGCCCGTGCCGATGAACGCCGACGCGCTCACGCAGGCCCAGCTCGCGCTGCCGCAGCTGTGGTTCGCGGTCGATCGTCGCCCCGAGCTCGGGTACATCCAGCACCTGCTGGAGCACCGGCTCCACCTGCTCCTGGGCATCGAGCAGATCGACCTCGACACCGTCGAGCTCCTGGGGCTCATGGGGGGCGACGGCTCCATGCCCGAGACCGAGCTGGTGGACCTCCTCGCGGTGTTCGACTCGCCCGAGGCGAACGACGTGGTGAACTTCTCGCTCGACATCCTCCCGAGCGTGCTCGAGACGAAGCGCGGGGGTGGGCAGCAGGTCTTCTCGGTGGACGGGTACTCCGGCGTCGTGCCCGACGGCTCCCTCGACTCCCTCGTGCTCACCGAGATGGCCTACGACGACGACCTCTTCGAGCAGCGCTTCGCCGACCGCGAGCTGCTCTTCTACGCCCACGAGGCGCAAGACCGCCCGCCGCCACGGGCGTTTCAGATCCTCGTCGACGCGAGCGCCTCGATGCGCGGCGCGCGCACCGTCTTCGCGCGGGGCCTCGCCATCGCCCTCGCCAAGCGCATGAGCCTCATGGGCTTCGAGAGCGCGGTGCGCTTCTTCGACTCGCGGCTCTACGAGCCCATGCGCCTGCGCCGCGGGCGGAGCGGGCACGGGGGGGCGGGGCCGCTGCACGTCGCGGGGATCCTCGCGTTCAAGAGCGAGCGCGGGCGCAACTACGCGCGCGTGTTCTCGCAGTTCGCGTCGGAGCTCGAGCGCAACCGCGACCGCACCGCGATCACCGCGTACATCATCACCCACGCCGAGTGCCACGTGCCCGTGGACCTCATGCGGCGCATCCGCGAGAACGCCGAGGTCTTCGGGGTCTTCATGCTCCCGTCGCGCGAGACCCTGGACCTGGAGTACCTCCCGCTGCTCACCAGCCACGAGGTGGTCACCGACGCCGCGCTGCGCGACCGCAGCGAGCGGGCGACGCGCGCGCTCACCATCGTCGAGGGCGCCAGCGTGAGCGCGCGGGCGTCGATCCCCCCGCGGGAGGAGTCGTGAGCGCGTCATGACGATGTGGCACGACGACGCCATCGCGAAGGCGCGGCAGCATCTGCGTCAGGGGCAGGGCGGGGCGGCCATCGGGCTGCTCATGCACAGCGCCAACGAGAGCGCCCACCTGCCGCCGCGGGAGTACGACGAGCTGCTCAAGCTGCTCGCCGACGCGCTGCAGGTGGAGGGGAGGTTCCGCGCCGCCGCGAGCGTGTGGCTGTACCTCCGAGACGCCCGGCGCATGGCCGCGCTGGTGCCGCAGGAGCCCCGGGACCTCGCCCGCGCCGCGTGGCTCGACCGGCAGTATCAGGCCGCGGCGCAGCAGTACCGCGTGGCCCGCTGGCCTGCCCACGCGGCCATCGCGTTCGAGCGCGCCGCGGAGGAGGCCCGGCAGCTTCGTCGAGACGACATCGCGCAGCAGCAGCTCCGCGCGGCGCAGGCGCTCTGGGAGGAGGTCTCGGCCGACCCGCGGCTGCGCGAGGACCCCTACACCGCCGCGCTCGTGAGCTTCAACCTCGGGCGGGTGCACGCCGCGCTGGGCGCCGATGACGTCGCCCACCGGTGCCGGGTGCGGGCCACGCGGTTGTTGGAAGAGGCGGCGGATGTGCTCGAAGCCCGCGGGCTGCGCGAGCGGGCCTTCGACTGCTTTCAGGTGCTGCTCACCCTCGGGGCGCAGACCAAGAGCTTCGAGAACCTCGCGGAGGGCTACCTCAACTGCATCCGCATCCTGCGGGAGGACCACCTTCGCTACTACGCGTTCCAGTACTACGAAGACTTCGTCAAGCGGTCGGACGAGGCGCGGGAGCACCACGCGACGGCGACGATCCTGCACGAGGCGGCGGACTACGCGCGGGCCCTCGACATGCCCTTTCACGCGATGTTGCGCGTGCGCGAGGCCGAGGCGTGGCGCCGCGCGGCGGAGAACATGCTCGCCGGTGGCGGGGCCGCGGAGCTCGCGGAGAACGCCCTGCTCGCCGCGGTGAGCGCGTTCACCACCGTGGGGATGCACGGGCGCGCGGTGGCGGTCTTCGGGCAGCTCGCGGCGATGCCGGGCCTCGACGAGAAGCGCGTGCGGCGGTACCGCCAGCTCGCCGAGCGCTACGGCCAGGCCCGCGACGAGCCCGCGGCCTCGGAGGCCCTGCCAGACTTTCTCAAGAAGCCCGTGCAGTACCCCGAGATCTGGAACGTCGACGTCATCGAGTGGGAGGAGGCGGGCGACGCCGTCGAGGCCTGCGGCGAGGTGCTGCTCGACCCCGACCAGCCCGACTTCATTCGCCGCAAGGCGCTGCGGGTGCGGTTGATCCCGCTGACGCAGAACGAGCCCAACCACCCGAACACCCTGGGCGACGTGGCGACGCAGCTCGGGCAGGTGCAGCTCTACGCCGTGCTCGCGCCGCTGGAGCACCTCTTCGAGCGCGGCCCGAGCGCGGTGCGGGTGCAGGTGCTGCGCGCCTCGCGGAACCTCTTCTTCAAGCGCACCTTCGGGGTGGTGATGAAGGGCGTGGCCGACGCCGACCCCCACGTGCGCGCGGCCGCCGCCGAGGCCATCGGCGCGCTGCACTTCCCGCACGCCTTCGACCCGCTGTCCCGGCTCCATCGCGACTCGGCCGACCCCACGGTGCGCTTCGCGGCGCTCACGTCGATCGGGCGCATCCCCTCGCTGGAGGCCGTGGAGTACCTCATCGGCACGCTGATCCACGGCACCGAGCCCGAGCGTCGGCAGGCCGAGGAGCTGCTGGTGCGCTCCGACGCGGCCGACGCGACGACGGCATTGCAGGCCGCGGGCGTGCGCGAGGGGCCCGAGCTGCAGCAGCGCCTCGGCGCGGTGCTGCGCAAGCGCCACGCGCGTTGATACAGTCCTCGCCGCGATGATCGAGGAGGCGCTGAGCCCGGGCACCCTGGTGGTGGGCCGCTATCAGGTGGTGCGACTGCTCGGCGAGGGCAGCGTGAAGCGGGTGTTCCTCGCGTACGACCGCCTCGCGCAGCGGCAGGTGGCGCTGTGCCTGCTGCGCTCGTCGTGGGGGCGCGACACCAGCGTGGGCGCGCGCTTCTCGCGCGAGGGCCGCGCGGCCTCGGCGCTGCTCTCGCCGTACGTCGTGCGGGTCTTCGACGTCGGCAAGACCGCCGCGGGCACGCGCTACCTCGTCACCGAGGCGGTGCTCGGCCGCGGGCTCGACGAGGCGCTGGCGTACGGTCCGGTGCCTGCGCGAGCGGCGGTGCTGTGGGCCGCGCAGATCCTCGCGGGGCTCGAGGAGGCCCATCGGCGCGGGGTGGTGCACCGCGACGTGAAGCCCGAGAACGTGCTGTTGCACCGGGGCGACGGCGTCGAAGAGACCGCGAAGCTCACCGACTTTGGCCTCGCCAAGCTCGCCGACGCCGCGCTCGAGGGCTCGATGCACATCGCGAGCGCGCAGGGTCTCGCGATGGGCACGCCCGACTACATGCCGCCGGAGCAGTGGCACGGGGGCGACATCGACCCGCGCTCGGACCTCTACGCCGCGGGGATGGTGCTGCACGAGATGCTCCTGGGCTACGTGGCCTTTCACGGCGAGGGTCTGCGCGAGATCGCCGCGATGCACGCCCACGCCGCCGTGCCGCCCTTCCCCGACGACGTCGGCGAGGACGTGCGGGCCTTCGAGCCGGTGGTGCGGCGCGCGCTGGAGAAGGCCCCCGCGAAGCGGTTTCCCAGCGCCGCGGCGATGCGTGCGGAGCTCGAGCGCGTGGCGAACTTTCAGCTCCCTGCGCCGCCTACGATCCCACTCAGCGGCCCCGACGAGGTCGACGACGACGTGCTGCGCGCCGAGCTCGCGCACGACGGCGGCGGGCCGGTGCAGCTCCTGGGCGGACCCCGCGTGGTGATGGGCCGCGCGAGCGCGCTGGTCGCGCGGTGCGTGCCGCCCACCGACGAGAACGAGCGCCGCACGCGGTCGGTCTCCCGCCGCCACGCGCGCATCTCGTGGCGCGGCGGCATCGCCTGGGTCGAGGACCTGCACAGCGCCAGCGGCACTTCGGTGAACGGGCAACGCGTCGAGGCGGGGCCGCAGGGCGTGCGGCTCGCGCACGGCGACGAGCTCTGCCTCGGGCCCCACGTGCGCTACGTCTTCGAGCACGCGCGGTGCACCGAGGGCGAGCTGCCGGCGTGGGCGCGGCTCTCGCGCGCCGATCGCTACGGCGCCAGCGCCGCGCACGTCTTTGTGCTGCTGGAGGCCGAGGTGGGCGCGTCGCCCGAGGCCGCCGTGACCCTCGCGAGGGACGTGGCGGGGGCGCATGTGATCAAGATCCGCGTGCGCGGCAAGGACTTCGTCGCGGTGCAGGGCGATGCGGAGGACCCCCTCCCGCTGCGCGACGGGACCCGCCTGCGGGTGGGCGGGGCGACCCTCGAGGTTGCGGTCGACGGGTAACGTCGGCCCGCAGGGGACTGGCGGAATCTCGTGTGCGACGCACAATGCCCTGCATGCGTGCCCTCATTGCGTCCCTGCTGCTGACGTCTCCCCTCGCTTGGGCGCAGCGCACCCCCGATGTCGGCGCCCCTTCGGGCAATGGCTACAGCGTGGTGACCGCGCGCGCGACCCCGCGGCCGCCCGCACCTGCGGCGGCGCCCCCCGCGGCCCCGCCGCAGACCGTGCTGAGCACCTCGTCGGCGGCGACCGTGAGCACCATCGGCGGGCGGCCGACCTCGGCCGAACCCGTGGTGACGATCACCACCGTGCCGAGCGGCGGTCCCCGGGGGCCGGGCGTGGAGGTCACGCAGGGGCGAACGCGCATGGGCACCGGCACTCCTCCCGCGAGCGCGCCGACGGTGAGGGCGAGCGCGGGCGGGGTGACCTACGTGATGGGCGCCAACGGGGTCATCGTGGCGATG
>JBILLI010000513.1:0-5725 GCA_044376155.1 Polyangiales bacterium | reverse complement strand
AAGAGCCGCACCCACCGCGACAGGCCGCGGTGCGCGACGACGATTTGCTGAAGGCGCGAAGGAGCCGCACGCAATCGTGAACAGAGGCAGCGACGCGAGGCGCCACGGAGGCCGCCGCGGTATCGCTGCCAGGTGAGGAGCGCTGCCATGCGTCGCCATCGTCGTCGTCTGCCCTGGATCATGTCGGTCAGCGCCCTGCTCGTCACCGGGTGCTGGAACAACATCGTGACCCTCGCGCGCGAGGACAGCGGCGCCAGCACCGGCCTCACCGACGCCGCGACGAACGCGGGCGACGCCGGGGTGATCCCGCGGGCTGACGTGCCCATGACCACACCCGCCGACGTGCCCGTGACGACGGGTGAGGGCGCGGGCAGCGTCGACCTGCTCATCGTGATGGACACGTCGAACTCCATGCGCGACGCGCAGACGCAGTTCGCCAGCCAGGTGGGCGGACTGGTCAGCACATTGCTCGACCGGATGCAGCTCCGCGACGTGCGCGTGGGCGTGGTGACCACCGACCTCGGGACGGGCACCTACGTGATCCCCTCGTGCGGCGTGCGTGACGGCGACGCGGCGCGGCTCAACCCGCGGGTGAACGGACCGTCCATCGCGACGCGCACGGGCATCCTCCCCGAGCCGCCGGCGCCGATCTTCTGCCCGAGCGTGGCGTCGACGCCGTACATGACCCTGCGCGCCAGCGACAACGCGATGTTCCGGCTGTGGGCGCCGAGCTGCCACACGAGCGTCGGCATTGGCGGGTGCGGCCTCGAGCAGCCCCTGGAGTCGGCCCTGCGCGCCCTCACCGCGACGTCGTCACCCATGAGCGTGAACGCGGGCTTCGTGCGTCCGAACGCGGTGCTCGCCGTGCTGATGGTCACCGACGAAGACGACGGCTCCGTGCGCGAGTGCGCCAACCACGACGGCGTCGGGTCATGCACCGAGGCCTCGACGGTGTGGGACGCGTCGAGCACCGCGTGGTCATCGCCCGACCTCAACCTCCGCTTCTACAACTACGAGCCCGGCGGCGCGCAGGACCCGACCTGGCCCGTGGACCGCTACGTCGACCCCGCGCGCCCCGCCCGCGGCCTGCTCGCGCTGAAACCCGGTCACCCCGAACGCGTGGTCTTCGGCGCCATCACCGGCGTGCCCCTGGTGCTTCCCACGCGCGCCGATGGCGGCACCGACTGGCGCGCCCTCCTCGGCGCCAACCCCAACGGCCGCGACGGGCTCCAGGCCATGTCCGCCGAGGGCCCCATCTCCATGCGCCAGGCCAACGCCGACCCGAACTGCCCGACGCGGGTCGTGCCCGCGTGCCGCGCCTCGGGCACGACCTACGACCCCGCGGTGTGTGACACCACCCGGCAGTACTTCGCCTCGCCCGCGCGGCGCATCGCCGAGGTCGCGCGGCGCTTCGACGAGTCTCCCCTCTGCGCGGGCGCCGCCTGCGGCAACGGGATGGTCACGTCGATCTGCGACCGCACCAACACCGGTGAGCCCCTGGAGCGCTTCGCCGCGATGATCGCCCGCCGCGTGGTGCGCTGAGCGTCACCCGCGCGACGCGAAATACGCCTGCGCCTCGTCCTCGGCGCGCTCCCCAAACAAGATCGCGCAGGCCTCGCGCAGCCCCGGGGCCTCGCGCAGCGTCTCGACGCCCATCACCAGCGCGACCTTCGAGCGCCGTCGCAGAAAGTCGTCGAGCCGCACGACCATCTCGCGCCGCGCGGTGTGCTCCAGCTCACACCGCAGGTACTCCGAGCCCTCGATGAGCACCTCGCCCATGCGCGCGTCGCAGCGGATCTCTTCGAGCATCGTCAGCGCCGCCCCGCCGTAGCGCCGCCAGAGCCGCGAGGTCAGGGGCTCCGACGCGCCCGGCGCCGTGAGCGCGTCGAGGTTCATCAGCGCGGCCTGGTGCAGGAACGCGTCGCGCACGTCGTCCCCCGGCTCGCCGTACCAGCGCCGGTCGGGGTGGGGGAAGCGCACGCCCAGCGCCGTGAGCTCCGCGACCACCTCCTCGCCCACGTTGAGGCAGTCGGTGAGCTTGCCCCCGAAGATGCTCACGTGGGCGCGTGCCCCATCGACCTCGACGACGTGCTTGCGCGAGAGCTGCAGCCAGTCGCTGGACTCTCCGCCCCCCGTCACCGCCAGCGGCCGCACCCCGCAGCGCTCGGCGAGGACGTCGCCCTCGGTGAGCGGCGCGGGGAGGCGCAGCCGCTTGTTGATGTTGTCGAGCACGAAGCGCCGGTCGTCGTCGGTGACCGTCGCGTGGGGGTCGTCGACCTTCGTGTCGGTGGTGCCGATGCAGGTGCGCGCGCCCATCGGGATCACGAAGAACAACCGCCCGTCGTCGGCGAAGAACGTGAGCACGCGCTTGTTCGCCGTGACCCGCGGCACGAGCAGGTGGATGCCCTTCGAGAACGCGTGGCGGTGCGCGGTCGTCACCCCGGTGAGGGCGTTGTGCGCGTCGACGAAGGGGCCGCAGGCGTTCACCAGGGTCTTCGCCCGCACGGTGAATTCGCGCCCCGAGGTCACCTCGCGCACGCGCACGATCCAGCGGTCGCCCTCGCGGGTGGCGCCCAGGGACTCGACGTAGTTCGCCGCCGCCGCGCCGTGGTCGAGGGCGCCGCGAATGAAGGACCAGACGAAGCGCGCGTCGTTGTCGTGCAGGTACGCGTCGGAGTACTCGAAGCCCCCGACGGCGCCGTCGGTGCGCACCACGGGCTCGTCGTCGGCGATGGTGCGCAGCGAGAGCAGCCGCGGCGGGCGGGTGAAGAAGCTCCCGAGGATCCAATACAGCCACGCGCCCAGCAGGAGCGTGAGGCGCCCGTGGCGGAAGCCCCGCGCGAGGGTCACGAAGAACCGGAGTTCTTGCACCGTCGACGGGAACGCGCGGAGCAGGCGGTTGCGCGACACGCAGAGCTTGCGCACCAGGCCGAACTCGTAGGTCTCCAGGTACTTGATCCCGCCCCAGGCGAGGTTCGAGCTCTCCTGGCTGGTGAAGCCCGCGAAGTCGCCCCGGTCGATGAGGGCCACGCGGGCCCCCCGGGCGGCCGCGCACGCCGCGGAGACCGCGCCGTTGATGCCGCCGCCCAGCACGAGGACGTCGAAGTCTTCTGTCTCAAGGCGGTGCAGCACGCTGCTTCGGAGGCTCATGGGCGGCGCCGTTCTTAGCACCGTCAGGGCCGCGCGCGAGAGGGTCCGTGTCGCGCTCAGACGACGAAGCCGCGAAAGGCGCGGAGGTACTCCACGAACGCGGGTGACGCGCCCTCTTCGAGGAGCCGCGCGGGGGTCACGGGGGCGCGGTGCACCGTCGCGTCGTCGGACTTCGCGGGCCAGTCGTGGTTCGCGATGGCCGAGCGCCCGAGGGCCACCGCGTCGGCCCCGAGCGCGAGCTGCGCCTCGGCCTCGGCGTGGGTCCAGATCGCGCCCGCGACCACCAGCGGGATCGACGGCCCCACGGCCTCGCGGAACAGCGTCGTGGCGTGCGCCTCGGGGCGCTTCGTGGTGTTGCGCGACGCGCGCCAGAGGGAGAGGTGCAGCACCTCGGCGCCGTCTTCCACGAGCCAGCGCGCGACCTGCAAGGTCTCGTCGAGGTCGATGCCCTTCGTCTGACCGAAGTCCTCGGGCGAGATGCGCACCGCCAGCACCAGCGAGGGCGCCGCGGACTTCACCGCGCGGGTCACCTCGCGCAGGAGCCGCGCGCGGTTCGCGAGCTCGCCGCCCCACCCGTCGGCGCGGCGGTTGTAGGTCGTGCTCAAGAACTGCGAGAGCAGGTAGCCGTGGGCGCCGTGCAGCTCGACGCTGTCAAAGCCCGCGTCGGCGCAGCGGCGGGCGGCGGCGGCGAAGTCGGTGATGACCCGCGCGAGGTCCGCCTCGGTGCCCTCGCGGCTCACGTTGCCGTGGTCGTCGGCGTTGGCCGAGGCGCTCCAGGGGGCGAATCCGTTGACGGCCTGCGACGCGCGCATGCCGCCGTGAAAGAGCTGCACGCTCGCGAGGGCGCCGCCGTCGTGAATGCGCCGCGCGAGGCGGGTGAGCCCCGGGATCATCGCGTCGTCGTGCACGCCGAGCTCCCCCGGCCAGGCCTTGCCGTCTTGCGAGACGTGCGCGGCGCAGGTCTCGACGAGGCCGAAGCCCCCGTCGGCGCGCATCGCGAGGAAGTGCAGCTCCTGGTCGGAGAGGGTCCCGTCGGCGTGGCTCTGCTGGTTGGTGAGCGGGGCGAGCCACACGCGGTTGCGCGAGACGACGCCGGGGCGGAGCGTGAGCGGTGTGAGCAGGGTCATGGGGTGCGGGTCGCGGTAACACACCGACGGCGTCGGAGAGAAGACGGGCGTCGGGCGCGCCTCACCCCAGCCCGAGCGAGGGCTGGGCAGGTGGCGGCGGCGGGTCGAGCAGCCCGGGGTCGTTGTGCGCAACGTTGCCCACCCGCGGGTCGACGGCCCACCCGCGGAGGGTCCCCGCGGGCGCAGGGCCCAGCACCGCGCATACGCGGTCGAGGTCGCTGCGCGGGTCGAGCCAGAGGTCCCACGCGCGCTTCGGGAGGATCACGGGCATGCGGGTGTGCACCGCGCGCACGTCGTCGCTGGCGTCGGTGGTGACAATGGCGAGGGTGCGGAGTTCTTCCCCGTCGGGGGAGATCCAGCGGTCCCAGAGGCCGGCGAGCGCGAGGAGGGGAGCCTCGGCGGGCGCGAAGGCCCACGCGGTGCGATCGCGGCCGTGTCGCTGCCACTCGTAGAAGCCCGAGGCTGGCACGAGGCACCGCCGCGCGCGGGCGGGGTCACGAAACGCGGCGCGCTCAAAGATCGTCTCGGCGCGGGCGTTGGCGTGCTTCGCGCCGTCATCCGCGGTGCGCGCGTGGTGGGGCACCAGCCCCCAGCGCAGCGACCGCAGCGCGCGCCGCCCCTCGCGCCACCCGACCACCGGCACGCGGTGGGTGGGCGCGACGTTCCAGCTCGGAGAGACGCGCTCCAGGGGGTTGTCGCGAACGAGCTGAAACTCGTCGACCAGCACGTCGGTGTCGGCGACCCGAAAGAAGCGACCGCACACGCCCAGGAGTGTGCCCACGCCCCGCGCGGCTTGTCACATCCCTCGCGGCGGATGGCAGGGACGCGATTCGTCGGTCAGATGCGCCCGGTCATCGACGTCTCTCCGTCGCCGCGCGCATCATCTCGCGCCGCGCCGAGGCCGCATGACCATCGCCCGCCCCGATCCCCTCAAGCTCAAGCTCCTCGTCGAGACCCTGCGCACGGGTCCCTTCACGTACGAAGACCTCGAGGAGCGCGAGGCGCTGCAGCTCTCGCGGCGGTCGCTG
Organism: Polyangiales bacterium; assembly: GCA_044376155.1. Taxonomy (GTDB): domain Bacteria; phylum Myxococcota_A; class Polyangia; order Polyangiales; genus JAWKRB01. Next base: position 420 of record JBILLI010000513.1, on the reverse strand, counting down.
CAGCTCTACCTCGAGACGCACCTCCCCGCGGCGGGATACGCGGTGCTCCGCGGGCGCACCTCGGGGCCGCGCCCCCGCGCCACCTTCGCCCTCCCCCGCGCCGACGCCACCTCGGACTCGGCGGTGAACCGCGCGGCGCTCTCCCTCGCCCGGGGGGTGCTCGCCGAGCTCTTTCCCGTCGATGGCACCGACCTCGACAAGAAGCTCGCGCCCTCGCGGGTGCTGGCCTTCGCCAGCGGTGTTCCGCGCTTCAAAGAGCACCACCGCCGCGCCCTCGTGCGCTGGATCAACGCCGCCGAGCGCGAGCCCCCGCGCGCCGTCCTGCTGCGGTACCGCGCGGCGACGGAGGGCGACGGCGACGACGACGAGCTCCGACCGCGGCTGGTGTGGCCGCTGGGGGTGATCCTGCGCGAGGGGCGG
>JBILLI010000512.1:0-5729 GCA_044376155.1 Polyangiales bacterium | reverse complement strand
GAAACGCAAAGCCCTCCACCGGCACCCAGCGGGAGGCGTCGAAGATCTCCGAGACCATGGCCCGGGGTGGTACCACGGTCTCGCGCGGGCTGTCCCCGGGTCAGAAGCCCATGAGCTTGGCGATGTAGTACCGCATGGCCTCGCTGGTGCCGCCGCCGATGCGGAACAGCCGCTGGTCGCGCCACGTCCGGGCGATGCGAAAGTCTTCGATGTAGCCCCAGCCGCCGTGGAACTGCAGCACGTTGTCGACCACCTCGGAGGTGACATCGCCCACGAAGACCTTGGCCATCGAGATGAGCTTCGTGGTCTCGAAGCTCACGTCGACCTTGTCGACGTAGCGCTCGGAGTTGTAGGCGTCCGCGGCGCGGTAGGTGAGCGCCTCGGCGGCCTCGAGCTTGATGGCGAGGTCCACGAGCTTGTGCTGCCACACCTCGCGCTTGATGATGGGCTTGCCGAAGGCGACGCGCTCGCGGCCGTAGGCGATGCCCTCGTCGAGGGTGAGCTTCGCGCCCGCGGTGGCCGACGCGCAGGCGATGAGCCGCTCGCTCTGAAAGTTCTGCATCAGGTAGCGAAATCCCTGGCCCTCTTCGCCCAGGAGAAATCGCTGCGGGATGCGGCAGTCGTCGAAGAACAGCTCCGCGGTGTCGCTGCACCAGTTGCCGATCTTCTTGAGCTTCTTCGAGACGTGAAAGCCCTTCACGTCGGTGGGGAAGGTCACGATGGAGATGCCCCCGTGCCCCGCCTCGGGGTCGGTCTTGAGCATCAGGGTGATGAAGTCCGCGCGGGTGCCGTTGGTGATGAAGGTCTTCGACCCGTTGATCACGTAGTCGTCGCCCTCCTTGCGCGCCCAGGTGCGCATCGCGGCGACGTCTGACCCGCAGCCCGGCTCGCTCACGCCCAGCGCGGCGATCTTCTCGCCCCGCAGCGCGGGCTTGAGAAAGAGCTCGATCTGCTCGGGCGAGCCGAGGTCCGACACCACCGGCGTGGCCATGTCGCTCTGGACCATCAGGGCCATGGGGAGCCCGCCCGCGCCCGCGCGGGGGAGCTCTTGCGCCTTGGCGATGGAGTACCAGTAGTCACCCCCCGCGCCGCCGTGCGCCTCGGGGTAGTGCGCGCCGAGGATCCCGAGCTCTCCCGCGCGCTCGAACACCCAGCGGGGGAACAGCTCGTCCTCCTCCCACTGCTCGATGTTGGGGCGGATCTCCTTCTCGATGAAGTCCCGCACGCTCTTGCGGAACATCTCGTGCGCCTCGGTGAAATGCGTCGTGGTCATCGCTGCTCCCTCACGGAATGAATGGCGATTCAGTGTAGCAACGACGGCTCACTTCAGGAAGCGGGCGTAGACCTCGTCGCGCCACTGAAAGAAGCGCGAGAGCGTGGGGTCGTTGACGAGCTCGGGCACGCCGCGGCCGGCGAGTCCGGGCTCGGCGAGGTGCGCGCTGCGGGGATAGCGGAGGTTGAAGCTCAGCCCCACCGCCGCGAGGTCGGCGAGGGTGGGGACGTCGCCCGTGAGGTAGGGCGCGTCGGCGAGGCGCTCGACGCAGTGGGCGAGGGTCGCGCGCACCTGCGCATAGGCGCCATCGACGCGGGCGCGGGTGCTCGGGAGCCACAGCGCGGGGCGGCTGGCCACGGCCGAGAGGCCCAGGGCCGCGCGGGTCACGGGGCTCGTCGGCAGCAGCGCGCGGAGCGAGAGCGCGCGCACCTCGGGGTCGCGCTGGATATGGTCGAAGGCGATGACGGGCACGTGCGGGCCGAGCTCGGCGTCGAGGCGCTCTTCGAGCTCCAGCACCGCCCGGCGCGCGCGGAGCTCGCGCGGCAGCAGCGCGGGCCCGTCGGGGAAGGCGTGGTCGAGGTGCAGCGCGATGGCCGTGGAGTCGTGGATGACCGCGCCGTCGTGCTCGATGACCGGGAGCTTGCGCTGCCCCGAGAGCCGCCACACGCCGAGCTGCCCAGAGCCCTGCTGGTGCTGCACGAGGGTGTAGTCCAGGCGCTTGAAGTCCAGGCACACCCGGGCCTTCTCGGAGAAGTGACTGAGCGCGAAGCGGTGCAGAACGATGCTCATCGCGCGGCGTTCTACCACCCCGTCAGGGCAGCCGGGACCATCCTCCGGGGGTGAGCCGCACGGTCTTGCCCGCCTCGGTGGGCAGGGTCTCTTCGGCCACACCCACGAGGTCGCCCCGCGCGAGCGTCTCGAAGGTGGGGTGCTTCGCGCGCTTCGCCTCGCGCTCGAGCTCCATCACCTTCAGCGTGCCCTCGTGCGGGCGCGCGCCGCACAGCCAGGTCTCGGCCTTGCCCTTGGTGCGGAGGATGTTCGACACCACCCGCAGCGGGACCACCCCCTCCGCGTGCAGCGCGCGGGCGAGCGTGCGGTCGTCGCGGCGGAGCACCAGGTAGCTCCAGGTGAGGCCTTCCCAGCGCAGCCCGGCGAGCTTGGCGATGGGCACCAGCCATGCGGGGAGGGAGATGTCGGGGAGGTCCTCGTGGCACCAGTCGCGCGCGCCCTGGAGCATGGGGCACGGACGCGCGGTGAGGCACGGCGCGAAGACCGTGACCCCCGCGGCGATGAGCCCGTCGCGCGCGTGATGCAGCGCCCGGGTCTCGTGGCGATTGCCGGGCTCCAAGAGAATCAACGCGCCGTCGTCGGCGAGGTGCGGGAGCATCGCCCGCACGCGCTCGGCGATGACCGCGCCCCGCGACGCCTCGGTGTCGGCGCTGGCCTGCGCGAGCTCCACCAGCGAGAGCCCCGCGAGGATCACGTCGAAGGTCCCGAGGCCCTCGTCCCAGCCCTCGGCCGCGAGGTCCCGCGCCAGGGTGTGCACGGTCACCCCCGCGGGGATCACCCCGGTTTCTCCCGCGCGCTTCGCCACCCGCGCGAGGATCTCCAGCGCCTGCGCATCGCGGTCCACCGCGGTGACCTCGGCCACGGTGACCCCCGGGGGGAGCGCGCGCAGAAAGCCCATGAAGGTCGCCCCGAGGCCCGCGCCGAGGTCCAGCACCCGCAACGGACGCGCCGGGAGCGCCTGCGCGTGGGCGAGCTCGGCGACGGCGCGGTGCACCTTCGGGAGGTCCCGCGGGAACCAGAACAGCGCCCGCGCGGACATCTCGTCGGCGTGCGCGAGGTTCACCGCCTCGCCGCGGTAACGCGCGGAGAGGCGCTCGACCATGACGGCCAGGGGGCGGGGGGCGACGACACGGCCCAGCGAGCCTTCGAGCACCGCCTGCCAGGCGGGCTCGACGGGACGCGGCGAGGGAAACGATCGGCTCATCCCCCCAGGGGACTACCACAACCGATTGCTCCCCGCGCGCGTTGGGGTATACGCGCCCCATGACGCGACTGCTGCCCGCGCTCGCACTGATCGCCTTCGTCGCCCTCGCCACGGCCTTCGGGCTCGCCATGGGCTACGCCCCCGTGGCGCAGCTCTCCGCGGGGGGGATCACGCAGAAGATCTTCTACTTCCACGTGCCCAGCGCCTACACCATGTACATCGGGGTGACGTCCTGTGTGCTCGGCTCGCTGGGTTACCTCATCACCCGTCGCCCTGCGTACGACGCCTTCGCGCAGGCCGGCGCCGAGCTCGCGGTGCTCTTCGCGTCGCTGGTGCTGATCAGCGGTCCGTTGTGGGGACGCAAGGCCTGGGGGGTCTACTGGGTGTGGGACCCGCGGCTCACCACCACGCTCCTCGGCACGCTGATCTTCGTGGGCTACCTCGTGCTCCACGGCTCGGCCGGGGCGGGCGAGAGCGAGAAGCGCTTCTCGTCGGCCATGGCGGTGATGGGCGCGGCGGTGATGCCGGTGATTCACTACTCCGTGCGGCTGTGGCGCGGGCAGCACCCCACGGTGATCACCTCCGCGGGCGGCGGGGTTTCGCCCGAGATGGGGCAGACCCTGGGCGTGGCCTTTCTCGCGTTCACCCTGCTCGCGGCGGCGCTGCTCTGGCTGCGCACGCGCATCGCGCTGGGCGAGGCGCGGGTGGAGGCGCTGCGCACCGAGGCCGTGACCCACGGGCTGTTGGACGAAGAGGCGGTCTGAGATGCGAAGCGTGACGAAGTGGCTCTGCGCGTTGGTGTTGTGCGCGCTCCCGGCGGTGGCCCTGGCGCAGAACCCGCCCCCCGACCCCGCCGCGGGGCGGTCGATGGAGTTTCGCCCGGGTCTTGGGGAGGAGTCTCAAGAGCGGGTGCCGGGCGGACGTCTCGTGGCCATCGCGTACGGGGTGACCCTGCTCGCGCTCGGGGGCTACGTGGCCTTCCTCGCGCGGCGCGCGGCGAAGCTCGATGAGTCCCTCCAGCGGCTCGAAGACGACCTCGCGCGGAGGCGCGGGGACGACGGCGAGGCCGCGCCGTGATCCCGACCGTCGAGCACGTGATCTTCATCCCGGCGACGCTGATGATCGGCGCGTTCGTGGGCTACATGCTCGGCGCGCGCGCGGTGCGAGACGAGATCCGCCGCAAGCAAGAGGCGCGGCGGAAGTAGGCGCGCGGCGCAGGCGGTCATCTCGGCGCGAAGCGCAGCGTTCGACGCGGATACGCGAAGCCGTTGAGGTGGCTGTAGAGCAGCCCTCGGCGACCGTTGTCCGACTCGATCCCGACGGTGGCCGAGGTGCCGGTGGCCGCCGAGCCCGTGATGTTGGGCACGACGTTGCAGTACCGATAGGTCACGGCGCCGCCCTCTTCGAGGTTGACCTCGAAGGTCACGCGCTGATCGCTGCGCCGCCATCGGGGCACGTCGACCCAGCGCACCGTCAGGGAGCGGGGCGTGGTCGAGGTCCACCAGCGCACGCGGTTGTTGTCGTTGTTGGGGTTCAGGTCGTCCCAGAAGGGTGCGAGGATCGCGTTGGGCGCCCCGCTGCTGGGGATGATCTGGTTCGCGTACACGCTGGTTCCGCTCGGGTTGCCCGTCGCGCCGAGGAGCTGCACAAAGCCATTGGACGAGATCGCCAGCCTCGTGAACCGAGCGCCGTAGAGGTCGAAGTTGAACCCGAGGTTGATGGGCGCGCTGCCCTCGTCGTCCTCGAGGGCGACGCGCGCGGCGTTCGAGGGCACCGCGGCGCAGTCCGACTCCGACGACGAGGGCGCCGGGCCTCCGTCATCCGTCGCGGCTTCGATCGCGACGTCGAGGGTGAAGTCTCCCGAGCTCTCGTTCCCATCGACGACGACGAACCAGGTGCCCGCGGGGAGCACCGACGACACGGTCACCTCGGAGCCCGCTGCGCCGGTGCTGCAGGAGGATTCACGCTCCATCACGCCGCTCTCGAGGTCTTCGGTGCGACGGTCGCAGTTGTCGCGAGACACCGCGAGGAGCGGGCTCCAGCTGCCGCTCGGGCGCGCGGTGAGGGTGACGCGACGCGCGGCCGGGAGCACCAGGCGCCAGGCGACGTCGCCCCGACCGTTCCCAGAAGCACAGCTCCCGCGGTGGTCGTCGCTGCGGCGCGCGGTCGATCCCGCGTAGCGCCAGAGGCCGAGGTTGCTGTTCATCGCAGGCGCATTCCCGCACGACTCCCCGGCGGCGGTGCTCTGCGTGATGGGCCCCGTGTCCGTCGGAGGAACATCGACGACATCGGGCGCGGTGACCACGTCGGGCGCAGTGACCACGTCGGGCGCAGCGACGACATCCATCGCGGTCACCACATCCATCACGGTCACCACGTCGGGCGCGGTCACCACATCGGGCGCAGAGACGACATCCAGCGCGGTGACCACGTCGGGCGCGGTGACCACGTCGGGCGCGGGGA
>JBILLI010000511.1:0-5730 GCA_044376155.1 Polyangiales bacterium | reverse complement strand
CGCGTGGCGGCCCGACTCGGTCTGCCCGCGGTGCAGCGTCGGGGGTTTCTTGCCGCGGGTCTTTCCGGTGAGCGCCATGGCCTCGAAGGTGCGCACCACGTCGTCCCAGCTCCGCGCCGTGAAGGTCAGCGGCAGCTCCGTGGCGGGCGTGTCGGGCGCGGCGGGCAGCTTCGAGGCGATCTGCGGAGCGTCACCGCGGGGTGCGGTCCAGATCGCGAGCGCGGGGGACTTCATCGTGGCGAGCGCGTCGGCCGCGAGCTTCGCGCGAGCCTCGTCGCCGAGCCGCGCGATCACCGCGAGCAGCCGCGCGGCGGTGGGGGATCGCTGCCCCGCCACCTCGGTGTAGCCCTGCGCGTCGTCGGGCGCCCGGAGCAGCGCTTCGACCGCCTCGGCCTCGCGCGCGGTGCTCTTCTCGTGGAGGGTGAACGAGGTCACCCGCGCGCCGTCGCCCTCGGCCACGACCTCCACCGGCGCCACCGTCATCGGCAGCTTCATGAAGGCGCCGTGCACCAGCGCGCCGTTGATGCCCAGGTACATCCCGTCGCGGGCGGTCTCCACCGCGAGCCGCAGGGGCGCACCGGGGTCCAACGGGGCGGTGCTGCCTTGCGCGGCCGACGCGCCCGTCACCGACCAGCGCGCGGACGGGAGGTCCACTGTGATCACCACGGTGCCGCGGAGGCGCAGCGTCGCGCGGGTGGCGCCTTCGACGGTGGCGTGGATCCACATCGCCGTGTCGGCCGCGTCGAGCTGCGCGCGGGGCGCGGGCGCGTCGAGGGCGGCGAGACGTCGCGGCGCACCCTGCCACGCGTTGGCGTGGATCGTCGCGTTGTGGAACCACAGCAGCGCGGCGATGGGGTCGGCCCAGGGGGGCCTCGCGTCCTTCAGCGGGCGATCAAAATGCCTTGCGAGAGAGCCGATCCAGTTGCCCGCGCCGCACGACTGGTGGCGCGCGATGGCGTGGCGGAACACGGCGAGGTCACACCCCGCCCACAGCAGCGCGTGGCCGACGCCGACGTCGGTGACAGGGTGGCGGGTGGTCAGGCACGCGCTCCAGGGGATCAGGTCGAGGGCGGCCACGAGGGCGTCGCGGTGGGCGCCGTGGCCGAGTCGCCCGAGGCGTCGCGCGAGCTCCCACGCCGCGGGGATGTCTCCGAGGTGCGGGTCCACCGCGACGATCTGGAGCAGATCGGCCCACCCCGTCGGCGGGAGCAGGGCGGCGTTGGCCTTCTCGCGCACGGCGGCCTCCAGGGCCTCCACCGGGGTCGGTGGGAACGCGGGCGTGGCAGGCCACGTCGCGGACGGGAGAAGGTCTTCGTCGACGCCGCGGCCGAAGCGCGGGAAGCCGTACCACTCGCCGTCCCAGAGGCTCCCCGGGGCCGCGGGGGTGTCGGTGAGGGCCGCGGCGCGGGCGCGCCCTGCGTCGGTCTTGAGTCCCTTGTCCTTCTGCCGGTGCACCGCCTCGACGCCGCGCTCGCCCATGGTCGCGAGGCACAGCGCGGCGTGGGCGCCGAGCTTCTTGTGATCGAGGGTCGCGGCGAGGGCGTCGGCGCCGTGCGCGAAGCCCTGCGCGGCCACGATGCCCATCAGGCGCTCGGGGATGGCGACGTTCTTCGCGGGGCCCTGGATCACCCGCGCGAGGTCGTCGGCGGAGACCAGCCGGGTGAAGGCGAGCAGCCACCCCGCCTCGCGCTTGGGGAGCTTCGCCACCGTGGCGCCGAGGGCCTTCGCGTAGGCCGCGCGGGTCGCGTCGGAGACCGCTGCGCACCGCGCGAGGTGCCGCCCGAGCTCGGCGAATTCGTGGTGGCCGAGGAGCTCCGCCGCGAGGTCGAGGTAACGCGCCTGGGTCGCCTCGTCGGCCCAGCGCAGGTGCGAGGCGTAGTTGGCATCGGGGTAGCGGCGCTTCGCGGCGGCGAGGGCGTCGGCGAGCGCGAGGCCGGCGTGCTGCGCGCGGAGGGGATCGAAGGGGTCGGTGTGCGGCGAGGGGACGAGGCTGACCAGCCCTTCGGGGTGGACCTCGCGGGTGACCTCGAGGAGCGTCTCCCAGGGGAGTTCCGCGGGCACGCGGGGGTCGAAGAGCCGGTGGAGCATCGTCAGGGCGCCCGCGGGGGGGCGCGTCGCGAGCCACGCCGCGAGGGCCTCGCGGGTGACCGGCGCGTCGAGGTCGCGGAGGGTGAGGGCGCTCCAGCGAACCGCGCCGTCGGGGTCGACGTCGGCGGGCGTGACCGAGAGCACCACCCGCACCAGGGAGGACCAGTGTGCGGCGCGGCGCGGCGCGGACTGCTGCAGGAGGCTCAGGGGCTCGTGGCGCTTCAGGAGCTCATCGAAGGAGGTCGCGTCGGGCATCGCGCGCGACGGTAGCGTCGCGGGGCGCGGTCACGCGAGGATGCTGCGTCCGGTCTGCTGCACGACCTCGGCGCTCTCGGGCTTCTTCGGCACGGCGACGCCGCGCTGCACGGCGGGGCGCGCTTCGAGCTGGGTGATCCAGCGGGCGAGGTGGTCGAGGCCCGAGACGTCGATGCCGCCCCAGGCGTGACCGCGCGCCCAGCAGACGTTCGCGATGTCGGCGATGGAGTAGTCCCCCGCGAGGTACTCGTGGTCGGCGAGGCGCGCGTCGAGCACCGCGAGGAGCCGCCGCGACTCGCGCTGGTAGCGCTCGATGGCGAAGGGGATCTTCTCGGGCGCGTAGCGGTGGAACACGTTGGCCTGCCCCATCATCGGCCCCACGCCGCCCATCTGGAACATCAGCCACTGCATCACCTGCGACCGCCCGCGCACATCGGTGGGGAGCAGCCGCCCGGTCTTCTCGGCGAGGTACACCAGAATGGCGCCGCTCTCGAAGACCGCGAAGTTCTCCTCGTCGCGGTCGATGATCGCGGGGATGCGCCCGTTGGGGTTGATCGCGAGGAACCACGGCTCCTTCTGGGTGAGCTTGCCGAGGTCGATGGGGTGCACCTCGTAGGGGAGCGCGAGCTCTTCGAGGGCCACCGAGACCTTCCACCCGTTGGGGGTGGAGGCCGTGTACAGGTCGATCATCGCTACTCCTTCACCGACGCGCGACGGGCGATCTCTTCGAGCGCGGTGCCGAGTTCGTCAATCGCCGTGACCTTGTCGCCGTGGAGGTAGGCCTCGAGGCCGTAGACCACGGTGATCGCGAGGGAGGCGTTGACCCCGCGGGCGGTGAGGGCCGCCACCACGTCGTTGCGCTTGAGCGCCGCGGCCAGGGCCTCGACGGCCTCGTCGGCCGCGCGCAGTCCGTCGTCGTGTTCGCTCATCACGCCTCCAGCAATCGGGTGAGGACTTCGTCAAGCACGCGGGGGTCGGCGCGTCCGCCGGTGGCCTTCATGGCCTCGCCCTTGAAGTACCCCGCGATGGCCTTCTTGCCCGCGCGGTAGGCCGCGAGCTGCTTGGGGCTCGCGTCGAGGATGGTGCGGAGCATCGCCTCGATGGCCGCGGGGTCGGTGACCACGCGGAGGCCCTTCGCTTCGATCACCTCATCGGCCGTGCGGGGGGTGCCGACGAGGTCTTGATAGACGTCCTTGGCGAGCTTGCCCGAGATGGTGCCGTCGTCGAGGCGCGCGAAGAGGCCCGCGAGCTGCGCGACGGTGACGGGGAAGCGCGCGTCGAGGCCCTCGGTGACGACCTCGCTCTTGAGCACGTTGCAGACCCAATTCGCAGCGCGCTTGGCGTCGCCCGAGACCGCCGCGAGCTGCTCGAAATAGGCCGCCACGGCGGGGTGGTCGGTGAGCACCTGGGCGTCTCCCGCGGTGAGTCCGAGGGTGTCGACGTAGCGACGGCGACGCGCCTGGGGGACCTCGGGCAGCGTCGCGCGCACCTCCTCGACGAAGCCCGCGTCGATGCGCAGCGGGGGAAGGTCGGGGTCGGGGAAGTAGCGGTAGTCGTCGGCGCCCTCTTTCTTGCGCAGGAGGTTGCAGCGCGCGGCGACGTCGTCCCAGGTCTTGGTGACCTGCTCGACGCGGCCGCCCGCGGAGAGGGTGGCGACCTGCGCGGCGATCTCCCACTCCAGGGCCTTCTGCACGAAGCGGAACGAGTTGATGTTCTTGAGCTCCACGCGGGTGCCGAAGGCCTCGGTGCCGCGGGGGCGCACGCTCACGTTGGCGTCGCAGCGAAAGTTCCCCGCCTCGAGGTTGCCGTCGTTGACGCCCGCGAACATGAGCAGTGCGCGGAGCTGCCGGAGGTACTCCGCGGCCTCGGCGGCGGAGCGGATGTCGGGTCGGCCGACGATCTCCAGCAGGGGTACACCCGCGCGGTTGAGGTCCACGAGGGAGGTGGCGCCAGAGCCTCCGTGGACGTTCTTGCCCGCGTCTTCTTCGAGGTGCGCGCGCTGGATGCGCACGCGCCGCGTGCCGCCGTCGGGGAGCGGGACGTCGAGCACGCCCTCCTCGCAGACCGCGACCTCGAACTGCGAGATCTGATAGCCCTTGGGGAGGTCGGGGTAGAAGTAGTGCTTGCGCGCGAAGCGGGAGCGCGGGCGGATCTCGCATCCCATGGCGAGGCCCGCGCGCACGGCGAGGGCGACGGCCTCGCGGTTGAGCACCGGGAGGGCGCCCGGGAGCCCGAGGCACACGGGGCACACGTGGGTGTTGGGCGCGTCGCCGAACTGCGCGGGGCAGCTGCAGAAGATCTTGGTCCGCGTGCGGAGCTGCGCGTGCACCTCCAGCCCGATCACCGGCTCGTACTCGACGGTCATAGAGGCGAGGGACGATAGCGGAACGCGCGGGGGCCGACCATCACCGCGCGCCGCGGGGACGTGCCGAGGGGGAGGGGGTAGCGCGTCCCCGAGGGAGTGTCGTACCCAGCGGGCCATGAAGCTCGAACGGGGAATGACGGCGCTGATCTCGGGCGCCAACGGGGGGATCGGCGCGTCCATCGCGCGGGCGCTGCACGGCGCGGGGCTGACGGTGATCCTCTCGGGGCGGCGGGCGGATGCGATGGCGCCGCTCGCGCAGGAGCTGGGCGCGCGGGTGCTCGTGGGTGACCTCGCGCGCGCCGAGGACGTGCGTCGCCTCTGCGACGAGGCGGGCGCGGTGGACCTCTTCGTCGCGAACGCCGCGGTGTCGTGCTCCGGGGACTTCCTCGGCTTCAGCGAAGACGAGCTGCAGCGCGCGCTGGAGGTCAACGTGCGCGCGCCGATGGAGATGACGCGGAGGCTCGTGCCCGGGATGGTCGAGCGCGGCCGCGGTCACGCGGTGTTCATCTCCTCGGTGGCGGGCAAGGTGGCCTCGCCGGGCACGGCGGTGTACTCCGCGACGAAGTTCGCGCTGCGCGGCTTCTCGCTGGCGCTGCGCGGCGACCTGCGCACGCGCAACGTGGGCGTGAGCTGCGTGTACCCGGGCTTCATTCGCGACGCGGGGATGTTCGCGCGCACGGGCGTGGCGCTGCCGCGCGGGATCGGCACGCGCTCCCCCGACGACGTGGCCGACGCGGTGCTCACCGCGGTGCGCGAAAACCGCGCGGAGGTCGTGGTCGCGGCGCTGGAGCAGCGGTTGGGCATGTGGCTCGGCGACCTCGCGCCGTCGTGGGTGCCGCGGGTCTTCGACGCGGCGGGCAGCCAGGCGCTGAGCGAGCAGATCATCGAGCGCCAGCGCACCTGGCGGACCTGACGCGTTCGACGCAACAGGGGAATCGCGGCGGGTGGCCCCCATCCCCGTCCCTTCCCCCGCTTCGGGGGAAGGGTGGAGAACCTCTGGCGGAGCGATGGTCCACGCGAAG
>JBILLI010000509.1:0-5735 GCA_044376155.1 Polyangiales bacterium | reverse complement strand
GACGTGCGCTTCGGCGTCGCGCCCTTCATCGACGCGGGGCTGCGCTTCTACCTCGGGCAGCGGGTGAGCCTCGCGGCCGAGGTCGCGCTGCACGCGCCGTTGACCGGGGCCTTTCTCTTCGGACACGAGATCCTCCCGCAGGGCGCCGCGGTGCTCCAGGGCGGTCTCGCGCTGGCCTTTCACCTGTCTCGCTGACATGCCCACGGAGCGCACCATGCATCCCCGAACGCTCACCGCCTTCTTCAGCGCCACGCTCCTCGCGGGCGCGTGCACCTTCAACGTTCGCACCGAGGCCGTCGAGGTCAGCGCCGAGAGCCCCGCGCCGGTGGAGCGCCTGCGCGCCGACCTGCGTGACCTGGGCGACGGGATCTCCGGGGTCGACGTCACCCTGCGCCCCGGCCCCGCCCGCGCCACCGTGCGCGTCGCGGCGCTGGTGAACAGCAACACGCCCGCCGCGGAGATTCGCGACGGCGTGCGCCTCGGGTGGACCGCCGAGGGCACCGCCGCCACGCGCCTCGGCGTCTCGTACGTGGGCCCGTGGGACGAGTCGGTGTTCATCGACGCGGTCGCGATCACGCTCCCCGAGGGCCGCGCGGTGGAGCTCACCCTCGGCGCCAGCAGCCTCGACGGCGCGGGCGTGCGCGGCGACGCGACGGTGAACGCAGGCAGCGGGTCCATCACCCTGCGCGACGCCCTCGCCGTGGACCTCGTCGCGGGTTCTGGATCCATCGACGTTCACGCCGCGCGCGCGTCACGGTTGGAGACGAGCTCGGGGTCGATCGGCGCGGTGCTCACCGGGCACCTCGCGCGCGCCAACGCGGGGTCGGGGTCGATCGACGCGGTCGTCGGCAGCGCGGGCGCCCTGGAGACAGGCTCGGGGTCGATCCACCTGGAGCTCACCGGGGCCACGCTCCCCGAAGACCTCACCCTCAGCGCGGGCAGCGGGACGGTGGAGCTCGTGCTCGCGTGCGGCACCGCGGCGCGGCTTGACCTCGCGGCGGGCAGCGGATCGGTGGAGGTCCACGCGGGGGCACAGGTCGCGCGCGAGGGCCACGCCTGGACGGGCGCGCTGAACGGCGGCGGCGCGCGGGGCATTCGGGCGCGCACGGGCAGCGGGTCGATTCGTGTGACCGAGCGCTGCGGGGGATAGCGCGTGTCGCTGTCATCCCTGCGATCCGTGGCACTGTTCGGCGCGATGTTCGGCGGCGCCCGCCCGTCTCCCGAGGAGCGTCTGGTGCGCGCGGTGCGCGCGGGCGACGCGACCGCGTTGGGGGAGGTCTATGACCACCACCACGAGGCCGTGCGCGCCTTCGCGCGACGACTCCTCGGCGACGACGCCGCGGCCGAGGACCTCGTGCACGACGTCTTCGTCGCCCTCCCCGACGCCCTCGGATCGTTCCTGGGCCACGCCTCGCTGCGCACCTTCTTGATCTCCGTGGCGGTGAACCGCGCGCGCCATGAGAAGCGCTCCACCGCGCGACGTCTGGGCGCCTACGAGCGCCTCCACGCCGAGCCCCGGGGGGAGAGCCACGACCCCGAGCACCACCACGCGCGACGCACCCTGGCGCAGACGCTCTCCCGCGGCATCGCCCAGCTCCCCATGGAGCAGCGCGTGGCCATCGTGCTCTGCGTGGTCGAGGAGCGCACCAGCGTCGAGGCCGCGGAGATCGTCGGGGTGCCCGAGGCGACGATGCGCACGAGGGTCTTTCACGCGCGACGAAAGCTCCGCGAGCTGATGGAGTCTGAGGTGTCTCGATGAGCGACGAACACGACGACTGGCTCCGCGACGCCGCCCGCGCGCTGCGCGAAGAGACCCACGGGCGCTCCGACGACGCCGCCCGCACGCGCGCCCGGGTGCTCGCGTCTGCGCGCCGCGCCCGCACCCGCCCCACGTGGGCCATGGCCGCCGCCGCGGCGCTGGTGCTCGCGCTGTTCATCCCCCTCGCGCACGCCTGGACCCGCGGCGTGCTCGCGCGTTGGCGCACCCCGGAGTCTGCGCCCACCCCCGTGCGGGTGGATCCGCCCGCGCGCAACACCCCGTCGCTGCCGCCCTCCCCGGCGCCCGCAGCGCCCCCGGTGCGCGTCGAAGCCCCTGCGCCCGTGGCACTTCCGACGACCATACCTCCGCCGCGGAGCCCGGTGGATCCGGCCGAGCGCCGCGCCTACCGCGAGGCCCACGCGCTGCACTTCGACGCGCGCACGCCCGCGCCGGCCCTCGACGCGTGGGATCGTTACCTCCGCGCGTACCCCAGCGGACGCTTCGCCGTCGAGGCCCGCTACAACCGCGCGCTGTGCCTCGTGCGACTCGACCGCCGCGACGACGCGCGCGCCGCCCTGCGCCCCTTCGCCGAGGGATCTCACGGCCCCTACCGCGAGCGCGAGGCGCGGGCGCTCCTCGAGGCGCTCGGCCCGTGATGCGCGCTGGGGTGCTCGCGCTCTGCGTGGCGCTGTGTGCGGTCTCGCCTCGCGCGTGGGCGCAGTCGGCGGTGGAGCTCGCGTGCGAGGGCGCGGTGACCGAGGTTGTCGACGTGGAGTCCCTCCGTGCGGCGTTGTCGCGCGAGGTGAGCGTCCCCGTGGCGTGCGTGAATGAGGGCGCGGTGCGTGGGGCGCCGCGGCTGCGTCTGCGGGCGCTCGGGCGAGGACGTGTGGTGTTGGAGTTCACCCGTCCCGACGGATCGGTGATGCGCCGCACGACCGCGCTGCACCGCGATCCCGCGGAGCGTGTCGCGACGCTGGCGATCCTCGCGGCGAACATGGTCCGCGACGAGGCGGGAGAACTCCTCGCGTTGCTCCGTCGCGCGCCGCCGCCACCGCCCGCGGAGCCCGTCGCGGCGGTGACTGCACCACCGCCCGCACCACCGCCACCGCCCGTGGTCGCGCCGCCGTCACCGCCCGTGGTCGCGCCCATCGCGCCTCCACGCCCGCGTCGCTGGCGCATCGGCGCGGGGGTGTTGCTGGGCTCCGTGCCCTCGGGCGGCGGGGTGGCGCTCACCGCGTTGGGAGGCCTGGAGATCGCGTGGAGCGCGACCCCGTGGCTCGCGGTGGGCCTGCGCGACGTGATGGTCGCGCCGGTGGTCACCTCGGGGCGGGTGAGCGCGGGGGCAGCGGTGTTCGCGGAGCTCGGGTGGACGCTGCGTCCGTGGCTCGTGCCGCACGCGCAGCTCGGGGTGGACGTGCGGGTGATGGGGATCGACGACGCGCGGGGGCGGGCGGCCCGGGTGGGGGTCGCGCCGATGGTGGTCCTCGGGGTGCGCGCGCTGCCCACGCGGGGGTTCTCGGTGTCGCTGCAGACGGGCCTGCACGCGGTGGTGACCGACGCGTGGACCACCCTCACGCATGCGCTTCCGCAGGGCGCGGTGGAGTGGTCCGCGGGGTTGAGCGTGGCGGCGCACCTCTCGTAGCGGGCGCGTCCCTCGCGGTACCGTGCGCGCCATGCGTCGCTCGCTCCTCGCGCTGCTGCTCGCCCTCCCCCTCGCGTGCACCTCGCGCCCTGTGCCCCTCGCCCCGCGCGCCCCGCGCAGCGGCGCCCTCGCCATCGCACGCTCCCTCGCGGACGAGGTGGGCCCTCGCCTCGCGGGCTCTCCCGGCGACGCTCGCGCGGTGCAATGGGCCCTCGCCCGCATGCGCGCGATGGGCTTCGCGAACGTGCGCGCCGAGCCCGTCACCGTCCCCCACTGGGAGCGCGGCGACGCCTCCGCCGCGTTGCTCTCCCCCGCGGCGCAGCCCCTCGCGATCGCGGCCCTGGGCGGCTCCGTGCCCACCCCCGACGAGGGCATCGAGGCCGAGGTGCTCGAGGTCCCCGACCTCGCCACGCTCGACGCCACCGATCCCGCGCGGGTGCAGGGGCGGGTGGTGTTCATCCACCAGGTGATGCGCCGCACCGACAGCGGCGAGGGCTACGGCGAGGCCGTGGGCGCGCGCACCCGGGGGCCCTCCCGCGCGGCGGCGAAGGGCGCGGTGGCGCTGCTCGTGCGCTCCATCGGCACCGATCGCTCGCGCCTGCCGCACACCGGCGCGCTGCGCTACCAGGACGGCGTTCCCCGCATCCCCGCGGCGGCGTTGAGCGTGGCCGACGCGGCGATGCTGCACCGCCTCGGCGCGCTCGGCCCGGTGCGCGTGCGCCTGCGCCTCACCTGTCACGCCGAGCCCGACGCGCAGAGCGCGAACGTGGTGGGCGAGCTCCCGGGCAGCGACCGCGCGCACGAGATCGTGCTCCTCGGCGCGCACCTCGACGCGTGGGACCTCGGCCGCGGCGCCCTCGACGACGGCGCGGGGGTGGCCATCGCGCTGGAGTCCGCACGCCTTGCGGCGCAGGGAGATCCGCTCCGTCGCACGGTGCGCGTGGTGCTCTTCGCGAACGAGGAGAACGGCCTCGCGGGCGCTCGCGCCTACGCGCAGTCCCACGCCGGCGAGCTCCCGCGACATGTCGCGGCGATGGAGGCCGACGCGGGCGATGGCCGGGTGCTCTCCATCGCGTTTCGGGGCGGACCCGAGGGCGCGCCGACCTTCGACGCGCTCGCCGCGCAGGTGGCGCCGCTGGGCGTTCGCCGCGACCCGGAGCCCGCCGGGGGTGGCGCGGATCTCTCTCCGCTGCAGGGGGTTCCGTGGATCGACCTCGCGCAGGACATGTCGCGCTACTTCGACATCCACCACACGGCGGGCGACGTCGCCGAGGCCCTCGACCCGCGCGCCCTCGACCAGGCCGTGTCGGTGTGGCGCGTGGTGGTGGCCGCCCTCGCGCGCGGCGACTCACCCCTCGGGCGACGCGCGGATCAGTAGAACCAGGGGAAGCCCGCCCAGTCGGGGGGGCGCTTCTCCAGGAACGCGTCCCGCCCCTCGCGGGCCTCTTCGGTGCCGTAGGCGAGGCGCGTGGCCTCGCCCGCGAACAGCTGCTGCCCGACGATCCCGTCGTCGGTGAGGTTGAACGCGTACTTCAGCATGCGCACCGCGGTGGGGCTCTTCGCGAGGATCTTGCGCGACCACTTCAGCGCGAGCTCTTCGAGCTCGGCGTGGGGGGCGACGGCGTTCACCATGCCCATGCGCTCGGCCTCCTCGGCGGTGTACTCGTCGCCGAGGAAGAAGATCTCGCGGGCCTTCTTCTGCCCGACCATCTTCGCGAGGTAGGCGCTGCCGTAGCCGCCGTCGAAGCTCGCGACGTCGGCGTCGGTCTGCTTGAAGCGCGCGTGCTCGCGGCTGGCGATGGTGAGGTCACACACCACGTGGAGGGAGTGTCCGCCGCCCGCGGCCCACCCGGGGACCACGGCGATGACCACCTTGGGCATGAAGCGAATGAGCCGCTGCACCTCGAGGATGTGCAGCCGCCCGAGGCGCGCGAGGTCGACGCTGCCGCTGTCGCCCGCGTACTGGTACCCGTGCCGCCCGCGGATGCGCTGGTCACCGCCGGAGCAGAAGGCCCAGCCGCCGTCTTTGGGGGAAGGTCCGTTGCCGGTGAGCAGCACGACGCCGACGTCGCTGGTCTGCCGCGCGTGGTCCAGCGCGGTGTAGAGCTCGTCGACGGTCTGCGGGCGGAACGCGTTGCGCACCTCGGGGCGGTCGAACGCGATGCGCACGGCGCCCATCTCGGTGCTGCGGTGGTAGGTGATGTCGCGAAACGCAAAGCCCTCCACCGGCACCCAGCGGGAGGCGTCGAAGATCTCCGAGACCATGGCCCGGGGTGGTACCACGGTCTCGCGCGGGCTGTCCCCGGGTCAGAAGCCCATGAGCTTGGCGATGTA
>JBILLI010000508.1:0-5748 GCA_044376155.1 Polyangiales bacterium | reverse complement strand
GGCCATCGCCGTGCGGTCGCGCAGCCTCACGAAGGCCGCCGAGGGGGCGATGGCGGCGCCCGCCGTGGTGCGCAGGTTGCGAAACGCGACGACGTAGCGTGTGGCCTCCTTGAGGATCACCGCGGGGCGCACGAAGAGCACGCGCTCGCTGACGTTCGGCTCCCAGGCCACGTTGTCGAGCTCGACCCAGTAGGGCACCCGCCGGAGGGTGTTGTTGGCGACCTCGAAGAGCATCACGGGCGCGTCGGCCGCGAGGGAGCGGTCGATGTGCTCCTCGTCGGCCATCGCGCTCACGTCGATGTCGCGAAAGTGCACGAGGATCGGGGTGCCCACGCCATAGCCGTCGAGCACGCGCAGCGACGTGGGGTCGGCGTGGCTCTCGGTGAGGTTCGCGGGGATCGAGGTCGCGCCGAAGGTGAGGGTGTAGCCCGTGCGCCGCGCGGGGTCGGCGCGGAGGTAGTGGTTCGAGGGCCACGGGAGCGCGCACTCGCTGGGGTCTAGCGGGTCGCAGTCGCCGCCGGGGAGCGTCGGGCCGAAGGGGGCATCGCCAACGGCACCGTCGCTCGAGGCGTCGGCGGCGAGGTCCTGCGGCGCAGGGACATCGCTCACCGAGGCGTCGACGCGCGTGGCGACGCGGCCGTAGCAGGCCGGAAGGGACGAGAGGAGAAGGCCCAGTGCGAGGCGACGGTGCATGGCGCGGCGGCTCCCGGGTGACAGGGGACCGCAGCGTCTACGGCGGTGTCGCGCGGGTCAAGCGCGACGGTGTGTCAGGCGCCCCGGCGACCCGCGGTGAGCGCGAGCTCCACGATGGCGCCGGCCCGCGCAAGGCGCACGGCGACGGCCTGCGCGCCTCGGCCGGTGAGCTGCGACACGAGGTCCCCGGGGTGCTGCACGGCGACACCGTCCACCGAGAGGATCACGTCTCCCACGTGCAGCCCCCCCTGCGCGGCGGGTCCGTCGGGCTCCAGCGAGACGGTCATCAGGCCCCAGCGCTGCGGGGCCTCCGCGGCCACCGCCTCGGGCACCCGCACGGGGTGCACGCCCACGCCGAGGTATCCGCGCCCGAGGTTGCCGTCTTGCAGAAGCGCCGGGATCACCCGTCGCAGCGTGCGGGTGGGCACCGTGACGCCGCCGCGAACGAGGGCCGCGGTGTTCATCCCCAGCGCGCCGCCGCGCGGACCGAGCAGCGGACCGCCCGAGAACCCCCGCGGGAGTGACCCGTCGACGTCGATGTGCGCGTCGAGGGTGCCGCCGTGCGCGGTGCGGATCGCGTCCCGCAGCGAGGCCACCATCCCGAGGGTCGCGCGGATTCCGCCGTAGGGCCGGCCCAGCGGCGTCACCAGGTTGCCGACGCGCAGGTCAACGCCGTCGTCCCACGGGAGGGACGTGAGGTCCTGCGCGTCGACGCGGAGCACGGCGAGGTCGGTGCCGGGGTCGCGGCCCACGACCCGGGCGGCGAGGGTGCGGCCGTCGTGCAGGGTCGCGCTCACCGACTCGGCCTGCCCGAGCGTGTGCAGTGCGGTGATCAGCACGCCGTCGGCGGACCACACCGACGCGCTGCCGCCGACGCAGCGGCCTTCGAGGTGCGCGACGCCGGGCGCCGCGGCGGCGATGGCGTCGGCAAGGAGGTCTGAGAGGTTCTGGGATTCGCTCATGGTGCGGTGGTCTCCGTGTGGGGGTGCACGGAGCGTGTGACCTCGCCGGGGGCCGCACATCGGCCGTTGGCGCAGCGCGCTCACCCCACGTTGGGGTGGGCCGCGCCCTGCCAGAACGGGCAGGCGCCCTTGACGCACCCCCGCGCGGGGTCAATCGCTCTACGACCCATGGACGTCATCGCCTCCCAGGATCCCCTCCGCGTCGTGCTCGTGGCCGACGACCCGCTCGTGCGCGCCGGCCTCGCGCACATGCTGGAGGCGCTGGACGATGACCGCACCCTGCGCCTCGACATCTCCCGCGAGGTCGCCTCGCTCACCGAGCTCCGCGCGGCGCTCATGCCCGACGCGGTGCTCGTCGACCTCGGCGTCGACCTCGCCGTGGCCCGCGAGCGCCTCCGCGACCTCGCCGCGGTGGAGTGCGCCCTCGTCGCGCTCGTGCCCGCGGGCCTCGACGCGACCGAGCTCCTCGCGTCGGGTCTGCGCGCCGCCCTCCCTCGCAGCGCCGATGCCGCGGCCATTCGCGCGGCCCTCGGGGGCGCCGCGCAGGGCCTCGTGGTGCTCGACCCCGCGCTGCTCGGGGAGCTCGGTCGGCGAAGCGTCGCCCCGACCCGCAACCCCTCGGCGAAGGGGCAGGACCTCACCGCCCGCGAGCTCGAGGTGCTCCGCCTGCTCGCCGAGGCGCTGCCCAACAAGCTCATCGCCGACCGCCTCGGGATCTCCGATCACACCGCGAAGTTCCATGTGAATTCGGTGCTTTCCAAGCTGTCTGCGGGCACCCGCACTGAGGCCGTGGTGCGCGCGGCGCGGCTGGGCATCGTGACGCTGTGACGACGGGTGTGCTACCGCACGACCCCACGCGATGGACCCGAGCTGCGATGTGTTGGTGGTGGGCGCGGGCCCGGGCGGCTGCGCCGCGGCGGTGACCCTCGCGCGGGCAGGCCTGCGCGTCACGATGATCGATCGCGCGACCTTTCCCCGCGACAAGGTCTGCGGCGACGCGCTGTCGAACAAGGCGCTGCAGATCGTGCACGCCCTCGGCGCGGGGGACGCCCTCGACGCCGCGCCGCACGCCGATGTGCGCGGTGCGCTGGCGCTCTTTCCCGACGGCAGCGCGGTGCGCCGGGAGTACCCCGCCGCAGGCCGCATCGTCACCCGTCTCACGCTCGACGCGCTGCTGGTAGACGCAGCGCGACAGGCGGGTGTCACCGTGCGTGAGGGCACCCACGCGCGACACCTGCTCGTCGAGGGCGGGCGGGCGCAGGGCGTGCGCACTGACGACGACATGCTCCGCGCGCGGGTGGTGATCGCGGCCGATGGTCCGGGCTCGATGGCGTGGCGCGCGTCGGGGGTGAACCCCGCGGGTCGGTCCCTCGGCATCTCCGCGACGGCGTACTTCGAGGGCGTGGGCGCGGGGCCCGATGCGGGGTGCAGCGAGCACTGGTTCGACCCGAGCCTGCCCGAGGGGTACGGCTGGATCTTTCCCCCCGTGGAGGGCGTGCAGAACGTGGGGGTCTACCTTCGCATGGACGGCTACCGCGCCACCGGGCGTCCGTTGCGCGCGCTCTTCGACGACTTTCTCGCGCGGCACCCGTCGCGCTTTGCGGGCGCCCGCCGCGTGGGCCCGGTGCGGAGCTGGCAGCTCCCGCTGAGTGATCCCCGGGCGCTGCGCCTCCCGGCGGGAATGCTCGCCGTGGGAGACGCCGGGCGGCACGTGGATCCGCTCACCGGCGAAGGCATCTGGCAGGCGTTGCACAGTGGTGTTGCCGCGGGCGAGGTCACCCTCGCAGGGCTGCGCCGCGGGTCCGTGGATGGGTCCGATGCCCGGGCGTTGCGCGCGCGGATGCTGCGCGAGGTCGACGGCCCTGCCCTGGCTCGGGGTGTGATCCAAGACGGCGTGCGGGCGCTGGTGGCGTCGGGGCTCTACACCCACCCCTGGGTCAAGGCCGCGCTGCGCTGGGGCTACGGGAGCAGCGCGCTGGAGGTCTCGAAGCGGGTGGGTTGAGCTACGCTGCGCGTCGCCCATGCGAACGATCCTCGCGCTGTGCCTCCTGACCGCGACCTCCTGCGCCTCGCTGGCCCCGGGTCCCTCAGAGACCGCGCGGGCCTACGCCGACGCCCTGCGCGAGGGGCGGAGCATCGACGCGTGGCGGCTGCTCTCCGCCACCGCGCGCGAGGGAATGACCTTCGAGGCCTTCGAGGCCGCGCTGCGCGCCCGCCCCGACGAGGTTCGCGCCCTCGCCGACACCTTCGCCGCGGCCCGCTCCGACGACGGCGCCACCGCGAGCCTGGAGCTCCCCGACGGCGAGCGCATCACGCTGCGCAGCGAGAGAGGGCAATGGCGCCTCGACCCCGCCGCGCTGGACTTCTACCCCCAGAACACCCCGCGGCAGGCGCTCCGGGCCTACGTGCGGGCCTACCGCCGGGGGCGCTGGGAGGTGCTGTTGGGCCTCGCGACCCGCGACGTGCGCGACCGCCTCGCGCGCATGGCCTCGGAGGGAGAGGGTGACGGAGGCGTCGCCCGCACCGCCGCGGGCGTGCTGCAGGCGGCGTGGACCGCGCAGTCCAACGAGGTCTCACAGCGCGTCGACGCGCTCGACCAGGCCCTCACGCGGGGATACGCCGTCGAGGTCGCGGGGGAGCGCGCGACGATGACCTACGGGCCCGGCGCGCAGCTCGTGGCGCGGCTCGTCCGCGAAGACGGCCGGTGGTTCATCGAGCACACCGACTGAGCGAGGGTCAGTCCAGGACGTCGAAGCGGGCGAAGCCGCCCACGGCGCGCGCGATGCGCTCCAGCAGACGCAGGCGCGAGGCGCGCAGGGCGGGGTCTTCGGCCATCACGAAGACCTCGGTGAAGAGCCGATCGACCGGGCCGCGGAGGTTGCGGGCGATGAGGTCCAGGGCCTCGGCGTAGCGGCGCTCGGCGAAGAGCGCGTCCATCTGGATGCGGGTCTCGTCGAAGGCCGCGAGCAGGGCGAGCTCGGCGGGCTCGGTGAGCCGCGCGCGGTCCTCGTCGGTGAGCTCCCCGTCGGGCACGTCGCGGGAGATCTTGAAGACCCGCTTGAAGGCCACGGCGAGGTCCTCGGCCGCGGGGGTCTGCCAGAACACCCCGAGGGCCTCGGCGCGCTCCACCACGTCCACCGGCACCTCGCGGCGCGCGGCCATGCAGGCGGTGATGGCGTCACGGGCGAAGCGCTCCTCGAGCACGCCCTTGAGGCGCTCGTTGCAGAAGTCGCGCACGCTGGTGATCACCTCGTCGCGGGTGACGCCGTCTTTGGCGCCCGCGGCGAGCATCGCGCCGCGCTCGGCGGCGAAGACGTCGTAGGCGAAGGCCGCGGCCTCGCTGAGGCTCACGCGGGCGCCGTGGTGCAGAAGGATCCGCAGCGCGCCGATGGCGAGGCGACGGAGGCCGAAGGGGTCTTCGCTGCCCGTGGGGCGCAGGCGCACGCCGAGGCAGCCCACGAGGGTGTCGAAGCGGTCGGCGAGCGCGAGGGCGGCGGCGACCTTCTCGGTGGGGACCTCGTCCCCGGCGCCGCGGGGCTGGTAGTGCGTGGCGACGGCGGCGCACACCGCGGGGTCTTCGCCGTCGTGGGCGGCGTAGTGGGCGCCCATGATCCCCTGGAGCTCGGGGAACTCGCCCACCGCGAGGCTCACGAGGTCACCCTTGCAGAGCGTGGCCGCGCGTCGCGCGAGCGCGGGGTCGGCGCCGAGGTGCTCGGCGAACCAGGGCGCGAGGCGCTCCAGGCGGCGCACCTTGTCGCCGTAGCTCCCGAGCTTCGCGTGGAAGGCCACGGCGTCGAGGGACGACACGCGGTCACGCAGGGGGGTGAGCAGGTCCTGGTCGACGAAGAACGCCGCGTCGGAGAGCCGCGCGCGCATCACGCGCTCGTTGCCCTTGCGAATGAGCGCGGGGTCGAGCGCGGTGTTCACCACGGTGAGGAACACCGGCAGCAGCGCGCGGGGGTCGTCGTTGCGGGCGACGGCGA
This sequence comes from Polyangiales bacterium, assembly GCA_044376155.1. Lineage (GTDB taxonomy): Bacteria > Myxococcota_A > Polyangia > Polyangiales > JAWKRB01. Next base: position 110 of record JBILLI010000508.1, on the reverse strand, counting down.
AGTACCGCTGGTGGCCGCGCATCACGCTCTCGATGAGGGGCGCCGGGAGCTTGAGAAAGCGCTCCTCGAAGTGGCCGCAGATGACGTGCGGGCGCTCGACGAGGCCGAGC